>CAYJWQ010000022.1:0-22145 GCA_964373895.1 uncultured Nitrospirota bacterium | reverse complement strand
AGCGCGCAATTGATCAAAGGCACCGAATAAATCTGATGTCTGAAATCGCCATCCGCGTAAGCAACCTCAGCAAATGCTACCACCTTTACGATGCCCTATACGACCGCTGAATTTCCGAGGCCGGCGAGGCGTCCTGGGTACTCGGTTCTTTCTACGGCCAAAGCAACCGCAGAATTAGGAAAGCCACTTCCGGCTTGGGAGGCGGCATTGGGAAGATTTATTCGTTCTGTTTAGGAGATGTGATGTTTAAGAAAGGGAAGATAGCCGGTGTGGAAATTCGGGCATTAAAAAAATATGTCGACGAGCGGGGGTGGCTCTCTGAACTCTTCCGCGAGGACGAGGTAGAAAAATCGATCTTCCCCGTGATGTCTTACATCTCGTTGGCCCGGCCGGAAGTCACGCGAGGTCCCCATGAGCATGTCGATCAAACCGATTATTTCTGTTTTATCGGCCCTTCTAATTTCAAGGTCACCCTCTGGGATAACCGGGAGAAAAGCTCGAGCTACCAAAATAAGATGCAGTTCGTAGTTGGAGAAGATTCTCCCGCGGTCGTCATCGTGCCGGAGGGAGTTGTCCATTCCTACCAAAATGTCGGCGGAAAAGATGGAGTTGTGATCAATTGCCCGAACCGCCTATATATGTGTAGAGGGAAAAAAGAGCCGATTGATGAGATTCGACATGAGGATGATCTTCAATCCCCGTTTGTAATTGATCTTCAACCATAAATTGTGCTGTTCTACACCCATACAAAAAGCTGAGAGAACTCTGGTGGAAGCTTCATATCAGTTTCAAAGTTCTGCCTCATAACCATCTATGGAGATGGGAAGGCGTGAAGGACGCCCTGATCATTTGGATAAGTCATTGAGCCCTTATCTCTGCCTTATGAAGAAGATAGGCTCGGTTCCGTTCGTGCATTGTCGGAGACAATAGAATGAAAACAGATTATCCCACGCAGGAAATAATCATAAAACCCCACAGCGGCTGGGCTGCCCTCAACCTACAAGAGCTTATTAGCGCCCGATATTTGTTATGGAATTTGATCCGCCGCAATGTAAAGAAGCCTTATATCGATTTGAGTTTTGGCGTCTTCTGGACCTTGTTGCGGCCCTTACTTTTTGTCTTTGTTTTTTTCGTCATTAAGCAGAAGTCCAATGCCGATATGAAGGAAGGGCTCCAATATGTCTTGTTTGTTTACAGCGGAGTGATCTTGTGGTGGTATTTTGCCAACGCGACCACCTCGGCCACCAAGAGCATTTACAAAGATAAAAACCTGATCACCAAAGTTTATTATCCGCGTCTCATTACGCCCATTGTCCCCGTGGTCGCGGGTACGACGGACCTGTTCATACAAATGGCATTATTACCCGTCGGCATGCTGGTCTACTGGCGTTTTCCGGATTGGCACATTCTTTTACTACCTCTCGTTTTTTTGCATGTGATGATACTTGCTCTAGGTCTTGGATTGATTATCGCGTCAATGTCCTTAGAAAGCAGGGACTTCATTTCGATGATGGACTATATACTCTATATCGCCATGTTTCTTTCTCCTGTCATCTATTCTCCCTCGATACTGCCGGAAAAGTTTCACGGTCTCTATTATGTAATCAACCCCGTCGCGGCTCCTTTGCAGGTATTCCGTGCCTCTCTCTTTGGGGGGCTGCAAATACCTTGGAATGGCTGGGGGCTTTCTTTTCTAATATCGGTGTGCCTACTCATTCTTGGGGCTTTCATATTTAAGCGGGTCGAAGCTTATTTGGCGGATTACGTCTTATGAGCGAAGCGGCGATCGAGGTAAGGGGTCTTGGTAAACGCTATCTGAAAACGGCGCCAAATACATCGTTGATGCGGATGAATTTACTGCGTTCCTTTGTGATGCCGTTCACCTCGCTCGCAGCGAAACGAAAAGCTCAAGAAGCGGATTCAAACATGTTCTGGTCTCTCAAAGATGTAAGTTTTTCGGTGTCTCACGGGGAGTCTTTGGGGGTCGTCGGTGCGAATGGGGCCGGTAAGAGCACACTCCTTAAGGTTCTTTCAAGGATTTCACCTCCGACGGAAGGGCGGGTACATATCCGCGGTCGTGTTTCCTCTTTGTTAGGAGTGGGAACCGGTTTCGATCGGTCTTTAAGCGGACGGGACAATGTCTATCTGAACGCCTCGATTATGGGATTATCGCGTGCGGAAGTCTCAGAACGCTTCGACGAGATTGTGGCGTTTTCAGGGGTGGGGGAATTTATCGACATGCCGGTCAAACATTATTCCACCGGCATGTATTCCAGGTTGGCTTTCTCTATAGCAGCTCACATCAATCCTGATATTCTTTTGGTGGACGAGGTCCTTTCTGTCGGGGACGCTTCCTTTCGTCAGAAATCCCTGGGGAAGATGACCGAACTGATGCAGTCCAAACGGACGGTCGTTTTTGTCAGCCATAGCATGGATTCCATTCTACAATTCTGTAATAATGTCCTGTGGCTGGATCATGGGCGCGTCGTCATGTTCGGAAGTGCCGAGGAGGTAACAAAATCATACCTTCAAAGCGTATCCAAGCTTCAATCCTCTTGGCGGAAAAATGACGTTTTACCACAGACGAAACCAAAGCAGGCGAATGAAGAGAAGCTGTTGGTGGACGGCCCTGGGGCTGAACTGCTCTCGTTTGAGATTCTTGACGAAGAAGGACGGACAAAAGGGGTGTTTCTCAGAAGCGAGGATATCCAGGTCCGAATGAGATATAAGATTCTCAATCCGAGGATCCCGATCCTCCCCGCGTTCCATTTGATCTCGGCTCCACGACACCATCAAGCAACAGAGGTCCATGTATTCACAAGCTATGATCCCGAATGTAACTTCCCTCGCCCGGAAGGCGAATACGTTTCAGTGGCAGTCATTCCACGCCACCTGTTGCACTCTGGAAAATACAACTTTTGGGTGTCACTGGTCACTCCCGGAGGGAAACTCATCCGGCACGTCCATCTGGAAAACTTGCTCTCTTGCCTGATTGTAGAAGGGGACGACGAAAACCGGATCTTCGGAACGCCGATTCGAGGTGTCATCCGGCCCGTGCTCGATTGGAAGACGAAACGGGGAGAAGAAGAATTGGCGGATCAGGCTATTTTAGATCGGAAACGGCCTGGTTAAAAAGTCCAGAAGTAGAGCTGGAGGGTTGCTGTGCATCAAAGCTCATTCGAGAAGATGTCTTATTTCAAGGAGAAACACCTCGGTTCGCGAATCCATGAACCGCTGGTGATCATGGATCTCGGCAGTCAGAATGTGAATGGATCTTATAAGAGCATCTTTGATTTGCCAGCCTGGAAGTATATTGGTGTGGACATGGTACCGGGCGAAGATGTCGATATTGTACTATCCGATCCATATTCCTTCCGTGAAATCGAATCTGAATCAATCGATGTTCTTATCTCTGGACAAACTTTTGAGCATATTGAATTCTTTTGGATCACCATGCGAGAGATTACGCGGGTTCTAAAGCCGGGTGCTCTATGTTGCATTGTCGCGCCCTCCGCGGGGCCGGAACATCGATACCCGACAGATTGCTGGCGATTCTATCCGGATGGCTTCAGGGCATTGGCGCGGTATGCAAACCTTGAGATTTTAGAAGTCTCAACGGAGTGGGAACCGCGTATTTATAAAGATGGAAGTGAAAACAAATGGAAGGACTCTTTTCTCGTCTGTCGTAAACCCTATTTCTCTCATGACCAGAGTCGAGGCACAATGAAAATACTGTACGTCATGCGTTCGGCCGCTCACTTCCATTATCACAGCAGCACGATCAAGAGCCTTTGTAAATGGGGCCATGAGGTGACGGCGCTTTTCGACGAGCCGGGGAGTAAGCGGACCGTCAACCAAGCTGTGACCGACTTTCAAGCGGAGACAGCGGGCTTTCAATATGATTGGCTTATTCGCCGAAGTGACACGTGGAGAGTTCCTGTCTTCCATCTTAGGGAAGTGATCAATTATGATAGGTATCTGGGTTTTAAAGGCCAATCATTCTTTTATCTGAAGCGTTGGCGTACCCACCTTCCGGAATGGCTTAAGTTTTTGCTCCAGTTCCGCATCACAAAAAAAATGGTTCATTACTTTTTGGGAAGTAAGCGAGTGAAAAGAGGACTGCGCTTCATGGAGCGCATTGTTCCACCCGATCCGGGTATCTTACGCTCGTTGACGGACGCCAAGCCCGACATCGTCGTCGCTTCACCGGCCAATATGCGATATTCGGAAGAACTCGAATACGTCAAAGCGGCGAACCGACTGAATATCCCGACGGTGGTTCCCATATTAAGCTGGGATAACCTGACGACCAAAGGGGTATTCCATGAAATACCCAGATTGACGTTGGCTTGGAATCGGGCGCATCTGGAAGAAGCGAGAGATCAACACGGGATACCGGAGGATCGAATTGTCATCACCGGATCGCCTGTGTTTGATTTCTGGTTCGAGATGGAAGGTCCTTCCCTCGACTATAAGACCTTTTGTTGCCAAGTTGGTTTGGACCCGTCCCATCCTCTGATCGTCTATCTTGGATCTTCCGCGAACATTTCCCAGAACGAATCGTGGCTGGTAAATGAGTTTATTAAAGTGTTAAGGAACAGCCAGAATGAATCTATCCAAAAGGCAGGTGTTCTTATCCGCCCGCATCCGGCGAATGCGAAATGCTATGAAAATGTGAGCGGCGAGAATATTGCCATCTGGCCCAAAGATGGCCAACTGCCCGATACCCAGGAGGGTAAGCAGGATTTTTTCAACGCGCTGCATTGTGCCTTCGCGACGGTTGGTGTGAATACGTCTGGCATGATCGATGCGACCATCATGGACAAACCTTGCGTGGCAATCATGCCGGAGCGCTACAAACAGACACAGGAGCAGGCAATTCATTTTAAACATCTGATAGAGGCGGATGTTCTTTATTTTACGCCGACGATTACGGGAGCGGTCGATGTGCTGGGAAATCTGTTCAGGAAGCAGGACCCTAAAGAGGATAAGCGTCATCGTTTTGTACGAGATTTCATAAGGCCGTGGGGAGAAAAGGTTCAAGCAGGTCAAGTGGCAGCGTTAGCGATCGAAATGGCCGCAATGAATCGAAGTGCCGCGCAGATTAAGGAATCGATTCTTCAGATGTCGAAGCGGGGAAAATACGAAGAGCCGGTCTTATCTGCACCAAATGCAGCCTCGGTACAAACAAAGGAAACGAGCGGTGTGCCAGGTGATCTGACGCTCAGTTCGAGGGAGCCGTCTCGGGAGTCACGAGAATATCGCAACTACCAGTACGTGCTTGAACGGGTTCTTCGAATGAAGCGACAGGATAGACTAACATCTCCAGGCGTTTCTGCCCCCAGCCAGTACTGGTCTGAGGAGTTGGAAAACTTTGATTATATGATGGAGGCTTCTCCCCTGATCATACGCAAGCTTCGACACCACACATATCATATTACCGGCCTACGTGTGTATGATTACCGCTCCAATAAGGACAAGAACAAAACACAAACCGAATCGAAATTAGCAGCCCTTCAAGCACTAGATAAGAGCGGACTCCTTGTACCTGAATCGCCGGCACTCGGCGGGTTCGGCCATCGTATCAAGGGAGCGCTCTACAATGTGGATACGCTTAAATTCTATGAGGTACTCATCGGGATAGACCGTAGCGGTGTTCTGGATCATTTCAGACGAGGAAAAGAACGGAGGATGGTTTGGGAGATCGGGGCGGGATGGGGCGGTTTCGCATATCAATTCAAGACGCTCTTTCCCAATACGACCTATCTGATCTTGGACCTCCCGGAAGCAATGCTCTTCTCCGCGACCTACCTGAAGACCCTTTTCCCCAATGCCAGAATCCTCATTTTTGGTGATATTCCTGAAGAGGAAACTTTGAAGAACTGGCAAAGGTACGATTTTATCTTTATTCCCAACACCTATTTGGAACGAATGGCGCCGGAGCGGGTCGATTTGACCGTAAACATGGTTTCATTTCAGGAGATGACGACGGAACAAGCGCGCGCATATGCCAAGAAATCGGCGGGACTAAGTCCGTATCTCTATAGCCTAAATCGTCCGCGGTCTCTCTACAATGTCGAACTAAGCGATGTGGCTTCCATCGTGGGCGAGTTTCACGAAGTCTCTCCGGTTCATGTTCTAGACGTCGATTACACGCAGGACCTTTCCGCCAAATCAAAGCCGAACCCCATGTCGTATCGGCATATCCTCGGAGTGTCGCGAATGGAATTTGATAAACAAAATCGTTCCAAAACCAATCACGTGAAAAGTCATTCGAAATGAGCGGATCACAATAACGAGGCTGAGAAGGAGGGGATCCTTGGGGTATTGGTGTGTATATTGTTTATGCGTAAAAATAAATTAATCGAGAGAGTTATTTCTATGTTTGTCTCAAAAAATATCATCAAGGATCCTTGGCTTCCAGGTTGGGCTGCGTTGATGGAGAAGGAGTCTCATTTCTGGAAAGAGACCCTCGGCCGGACGCAGGGCGGACAGCGGATATTGATCGCGAACAACTTGCCGGGGTTCCAGCTTGCGACGATTCTGGAGAGCATGCTATCGGTCGCATTGACGATTCGTGGAGCTGAAGTACATACGCTGATCTGCGACGGCGGCCTTTCCGCGTGCTTAAACCTTAAGATTCGAAGTATTCCGGACGTTTCTTTAGTGGAAAATGGATCTTGGAAGGAGGCTCCCACCGCATGCGGAAAGTGTCGTAAGTCCACTGGCGCATTTATAGACTTGGGCCTTCCCATACATTATTATAGCCAATATTTTACAGGAAAAGAGAACGAAGAAATCGTCCGACTCGCCGCCAGCGTTCCGGTCGGCGACATACCCCATTATCGCCATCAGGGTATTGCTGTGGGAGAGCATGCCTATGCAGGATGTCTTCGTTATTTCAGTACTGGAAATCTGGACGGTCAAACGAAAAGCGACGTTGTGCTGCGTAAGTATTTCGAAGCGGCGTTGCAGACGATGATCGTCACGGATCATCTCATTGATCGATATCAGTTTGATATTGCTTGTTTTCATCATGGGATCTACGTTCCGCAGGGGATTGTAGGTGAAGTGTGTCGCGCTCGGGGAGTTCGTGTGGTTAATTGGAATCCTGCATATCGCAAACGCTGTTTTATCTTTTCGCATGGTGATACCTATCACCACACGCTGATGGATGAACCGGTATCTCTTTGGAAAGAGATGACCTACACAGACAGGCACGATGCAGAGATTTCCGATTACTTGAAGAGCCGATGGTCCGGTTCGCAGGAT
Organism: uncultured Nitrospirota bacterium; assembly: GCA_964373895.1. Classification (GTDB taxonomy): domain Bacteria; phylum Nitrospirota; class Nitrospiria; order SBBL01; family SBBT01; genus SBBT01. The sequence goes on along the minus strand of CAYJWQ010000022.1, from coordinate 14,873 downwards.
TGGATCTGGTTTCACGGGATGCCGGATGACAAAGATGAAACCTTGGTACGAGAGACCGGGATAAATTTAGATAAGCCTGTCATTGGTCTTTTAACGAATGTCATGTGGGATGCCCAGTTACACTATCGGGCAAATGCATTTCCCAACATGCTAGATTGGGTTGTTAAGACGATTCGATATTTCTTCGGACGTCCAGATCTACAACTCTTAATCCGCGTCCATCCGGCTGAAATTAGGGGAACGCAACCTTCGCGCCAACTGATCATCGACGAGATAAAAAAAGTATTTCCGGAGCTGCCAAGGAACGTCTTTATTATTCCTCCCCGAAGTGATATTAATACGTATACTGCCATGATGAAGTGTAATAGCGTCATTATTTATGGGACCAAAACCGGCGTGGAGCTGACGAGCATGGGTATTCCGGTGATCGTTGCCGGGGAGGCGTGGATCCGGAATAAAGGTCTGACAATAGATGTCTCTTCCGAGCAGGATTATTACCGGATTCTGGAGAGCTTGCCGCTCAAGGAGTCCCGTATGGCGGAGGAAAAGATTCGTGAGGCAAGAAAATATGCCTATCACTTCTTTCTGCGACGGATGATTCCGGTTTCGAGTGTGGAACCGACCCAAGGGAAGATCCCCTTTAAGGTGGGCATCTCCTCGATCAAAGATTTGAGAGAAGGGGTGGATCCTGGATTGGATGTAATTTGCGAGGGAATTTTGCACGGCAATCCCTTTATCTACCCGTCTGAATTGATCCAGACGGAGCGGTGATCGAAAAGGTGCCAAAAAGAATCGCCAGTGAAGATGCCCGTTCCACACCACGACAATGACCGTAATAATGGAGAAATTCTTAAGCCTATGACGATCAACGCCCAAAAAACGGATATTTGCATTGGAGTACCCATCTACAATGGTGAGAAGTATCTTCGCGAGACGATGGACCGGTTGCTGGCGCAAACATTCACCGATTTCCGAATTGTGGCATTGAATGACGGCTCGGTAGATGGCTCTGATGTGATCATGAAGGAGTATATGGCCCGCGACAAGAGGATCCATTATCTCCGATTGGAGCAGAGGACTGGTCTGATCGCAGCGTGGCGGAGAACGGCTGAGCTGGCAGACGATCTTTATCGTCCGACCTATTTTGCGTGGTACAGCGACCACGACCTGGTGGACCGTAACTGGCTCGAGACGCTCTATGAGGGGATTCGCCATCAGCTCGACGTGGTTCTGATCCATCCGAGGACACTGCATATCGACGCGGAAGGCCAACCGATTGAGGTTCAGAGTGTTGAATTCGACACGACCGGGATACCGATTTGGAAACGCTTGGGAGAGGCCACACTCAGCCCCCTTGGAGCGGGGGATGCCGTTTATGGGATGTTCCGTTTTGATGCCATGAAAAAATGCGGGATTTTTCGAAACGAAATCTTACCCGATAAGCTTCTGGTGTCGGAAATAAATCTCTATGGTGAGGTCAAATGCACCGCTGAAACCACCCGGTACCGACGCCATACCCGCACGATGAATGACCAACGGAATACCATCCAAGCTCAATTGAACACACTCTTTCCAAAAGGATATGTCAAGGGATCTCCACTCATTTCTTATGCAACGTGTTTCCTACGGACCGCCCTGGCTTCGGAAGAAAAATCCAACCCAGAATGCAGGGCTCAACGCATCTATCATGCTTTTTTGTTTTACTTGGCCAGCATGCAGAAACTGAAAGAGACGTATATTCAGGAAATCGATTCCGAGGGGGATTTAGACGGAATGGATTTTTTGAAAGCGTTGGTGGCCAGTAATGTTCAACAGCCTGCTCTTGTCACTTGGCCGGAATTTGCTTCAGCAGTAGAGAAAAGCCGTAAACTAAAACAGCGTCTGGACAAAGAGTATCAAGCAATAATTCATCGATTGAAACAGGAAAAAGATGACCTTAAAAAACAACTTTCTATTGCTTTGTCAAAAGCGCCGTCGCAACCAGAGAAAATAAAACCATCCTAAAAAAGGTGCTTTATGTAAAACAAGTCTGCTGGATGATGAGATGTGTGACGCCGTTTTTAGAGGATCTTGATTTGGAGGATTAACAAGCATCTTTTCTTTTTCAAAGAACTTGAGGAGGGCTTTCTTTGTCGCTTACGAATGTGTTTTCTGTTGACAAATGCAGGGAGATGATGCACTTCATGAAGCGCATTGATGCGTGCAGCGCGTTGCGCTTGCGCTCCGAAATTGAAGGCGCTACGATGATGGCGGAACTTCTGGGGCTCCCTTCCCATCATGATCCCCAGAAAAACTGGGATTGTGTGAAGTCGCTTAACTACATATTGGAGGCTGGCGATAGTCGGGCGCCGATCCTAGATGCCGGGTCCGGTTCCAACAGCGTGATTTTAAAATGGCTGAACATCCTCGGATACGAAAAACTATATGCTTGCGATGTACGTTATAAATCGGTGAAGAGCTCCTTCGTCAATTACAGTGCCCAAGATATCACCAAGACGAACTACCCAGACGGTTATTTCCAAGCGATCACCTCTATTTCGGTGATCGAGCATGGTGTGCCCCTGGACAAGTTCGCGGCTGAGATGGCCAGGCTGTTACGCCCCGGAGGTCTCCTCCTCGTCTCCACCGATTACTGGGGCGAACCGATCGACTGTAAGGGCATCTATCCCTACGGCGAGGCGATGGGAGAGATGAAGATATTCCAACCTCACGAAATTGATGAGTTGTCGAAGACCGCGCTCGAAAATGGGTTGAAATTATGCGCTCCTTTGGAACTTCGTGTCGAGGAGAAGGTCGTCCGGTGGGAAAGAGTGAATCGGGAGTACACCTTTATCTTTTTGGCTTTCCGAAAAATGAGTGGTTCGCATTCATGAAAGTGCTTCATATCGTCCCCACGAGTGCGAAGAACAAGAACCTGCATTTTCACGGCAGCACAAAAGATATTGCGTGCCGGACCGAATATTTTCTTCCCCGAGGTTATACGATCACGGAAGCGGTCGTTAAGCGAACAGAGGGAGATATTATCCGAACCCTGGGACAGTATAAATTGAAGGCCTATCCAATCATCATTATGGATGTTTGTCATTCCTTTCCGAAAGCACTCCGATTTCTTAGAAAGAGTGCTCCTCGTTCTAAAATTCTTCTTCGACCGGCCTATGCGGAACTCTTCCATCGAATCGATTGGTTCAAGGCAACTTCCGGCTTGCATAAGAAGTTTTTGTGGGCCAGCCGGCTTTTTGGATTCCTTGCCAAAGATGTCTTGGCTGCGCGTTCCGTCGACTATGTTCTTTCAATTTCAAAGTGGGAAACCGATCATTATTGGCGATATGTTGTCGGAAGAAGCAAAGTCCTCGATGTGCCCTACTTTGTTCCGGAACAATATTTAGATTCGGTTGAAAATGGGAAGGCGAAAGAGAATTTATGTGTTTGTCTGACGGCGGTGAAAGTGGATGGAAATCCCCTTATCGTTGATGCGGCGCGCAATTTTTCTTGGGTCGTATCCCAGTTGGGCGACCAATATAAACATTGGGAATTTGTGATTACGGGGGATGTAGGTCATCTGGATTTTATTCCGTCCAGTGTTCGTAAAACAGGTCGACTTGAATCGCCACACGACATGCTTTGCCGTGCCCGGGCTGTTGCAATACTTTCAGATTATGGGCGGGGATTTAAAACAAAAATTCTCGAGGCGATTCATGCCAAAGCGTATGTTCTCGTGACTCCTGGCCTGTATAAGCGTTTGCCGGAGGAAGTACTCCCTTTTTGCATTCCGGTGAGGAAGAGGTCGGTAGATTCGTTTAAGCAGGCACTCGAAAAATGCGTTGCTCCTTATCCGAATTTGGATCCAAATAAGATTCTTCGTGACCAGGCATTCAGTAATATGGACAAAGCGCTTTCCGGTGCGCTGTAAGCGCCTTGAGGATGTCCACGAAACCCTTTGAGGTTCGACTTAAAATGATGATTAATACAGATGAAGAGTTATTGATCGATGTATGACACGCTTGACGTGCCGGGTAATCTCTTATGTCAATTGCGAGAGCCTGTCATGCATTCATGTGGTTCTAAATAGAGGAAACGAATTCACACTCAAGGAGATGCGCGATGACGAGAGAGCTTAGGGTAGGTGCAGACTTAATCAATGATGATAGCGACTGCTATGTGATCGCTGAAATTGGGCATAATCATCAGGGAAGCCTTGAGAAGGCAAAGGAATTGTTTCGTGCGGCGAAGGATGCGGGTGCCAATGCCGTTAAGCTTCAAAAGCGGGATAATAAGACCCTCTATACCAAGGAAATGTACAATAAACCTTATGAGAATCGAAACAGCTACGGCGCAACTTATGGAGAGCATCGCGAGGCCCTTGAGTTTGGATGGGACGAATATGTTGAGCTCCAAAAATATGCAAATGAACTTGGGCTGGACTTTTTTTCCACTGCTTTTGATATTCCCAGCGCAGATTTCCTTGCAAAACTAGATGTTCCGGCCTATAAAATTGCTTCGGGAGACATTCGCTCCATCCCATTATTAAGGCACGTTGCTTCTTTCGGCAAGCCGGTCATTATTAGTACCGGAGGCGCAACGATGCAGGATGTTCGTCGTGCCTATGACGTGATCATGCCGATCAATAGCCAGCTCTGTATCATGCAGTGTACCGCCGGTTATCCGCCGGAGTGGAATGAGCTCAACTTGAAAGCGATTGAGACATTTCGCCGCGAACTTTCCGATATTGTCATCGGTTTTTCGAGTCATGATAGCGGAGTCGCCATGGCCGTGGCGGGTTACGTCTTGGGGGCGAGGATCATTGAGAAGCATTTTACATTGAATCGAGCGATGAAAGGGACCGATCATGCCTTCTCCTTGGAGCCGATTGGGATGAAAAAGATGGTGCGTGATCTTCGTCGCCTGAAAATTGCTCTGGGAGATGGGAAGAAAACCACCTTTGATAGCGAAAAGGCTCCCGTGATCAAAATGGGAAAGAGCCTGGTTGCGGCTAAGAACTTACCTGGCGGGCATCGGCTGACTTTGGCAGATATTGCCATGAAGTCTCCGGGGGGGGGAGTTCCTCCGTATGAGATTGAAAGAATAGTTGGAATGACCTTAAAAAAAGGAATGATAGAGGATGAGGCGTTTTCTCACGAGGCTTTTGTAGAGTCATCCCGGTGAACCGTCTTTTTGATTTAAATGGTGATGTGGCCATCGTGACCGGAGGACTGGGGCGCCTCGGTCCCGTCTGGTCCCGAGCACTTCTGGAGGCGGGTGCGACCGTGGTGGCACTTGATCTTCCCTCGGCAAATGTGCCTGTTGCTTTTTCAGACCTCCTCGATACTTATGGGGAGAAAAGGCTGAAGCTGTCACGCGTGGATATTTGCCAAAGGGATGCTTTGATCGAAGTGCGGGATCGTTGTATCAAGGAAGTCGGTGTTCCGCGTATTCTCGTAAATAATGCAGGGATTGACCAACCACCCGGTCCGGCCAAAACGTATCGTCTGGAAGATGTTCCTCCAGAGCTCTTTCAGAAGGTTTTGAACGTCAATTTATTTGGCGCGTTTCAGGTTGCCCAGATTTTTGGTTCGGAAATGGCTAAAGCACGGAGAGGTTCAATTATCAATATCGGCTCCTTATATACAAGTGTTTCACCGGACCGCAGTTTTTATGACCATATACAAACCGACCCTCCCTTTTTAAAACCCCCGGCATATGGGGCTTCCAAGGCAGGATTGGTAAATTTGACAAAATATTTTGCAGCCCACTGGGGACCCTATGGTGTTCGGGCGAATGTGCTGTCTCCAGGAGGGGTTCTGGGAGGTCAAGACGAGTTATTTAAGAAAAAATTTTGTGCCCGTGTTCCGATGGGGCGCATGGCAGATCATCATGATTTGCTTGGGCCTCTGATTTTTCTATCATCCGATGCATCGTCATACGTAAATGGGATTGAACTTATAGTGGACGGCGGTTTTACCTCCTGGTGAGGATGAAGATGGGATCTGCTGACATACCTTCAAAAATTCTCAATTGGATCGATGGCAAAGAGTGCGAGGCAACTTCAAAAGAATATTTTCCGAAAGTCTCCCCGGTGGACGGGCGGGAGATATGTCGTGTCGCCCGCTCCAGGGTTGCCGATGTTGAGGCTGCCGTGGCCGCGGCCAAGCGGTCCCAACCCGAGTGGTCGTCGAAAACTGTCGTAGCCAGGGGAGATTTTCTACGGGCGGCCGCCTTGCAGATGCGGGATCGAATTCAAGAGTTTGCTGAAATCGTTTCTTTGGAGACAGGAAAGTCTCTGAAGGACGCCATCGGGGAGACGAATGCCGCCGTTGAAATGGGGCTTTTCATCGCGGGAGAGGGACGGCGCTTTTACGGGCATACGACCACCAGCGCGGTCCCCAATAAAGTGGCTATGATCGTCAGGCAGCCGCTGGGCGTAGCCGGTTTGATTATCTCTGCAAATACCCCGATCGCGAATGTGGCATGGAAGGCCTTCCCTGCGCTTCTCTGCGGGAATTCGGCCATATTGAAAGCGTCGGAAGATACGCCATTGAGCGCATGGATGTTCGCCAGGCTCCTTCAGGAGGTCGGCGTGCCGAACGGTGTCTTTAATGTGATTCATGGCTTTGGAGAGGAGGCGGGTGCTCCTTTGGTCAAATCTCCTCTCGTTGATATTATCAGCTTCACCGGATCGTGTGAGGTCGGTCGATTTATTCAGCGCACGGCCGGAGAGAGATTGGCTAAGGTCTGTTTGGAACTGGGCGGCAAGAATCCGATTATCATTTGTGATGACGCTGATTTGGAGCTTGCGACTCAATCGGTCATCCTTTCCGCTTTCAGCAATGCGGGGCAGCGTTGTGCCGCCGGGAGCCGCGTCATCATTTTTTCTTCTATCTATGAAAAGTTCAGGGAACAGTTGATTGCTCGAACGCAGAAGTTGAAGATCGGCTCGGCGGATGATGATGATTTCGGTCCCGTCATTAATGAGGAACAACTTGGGAACATGCTTGCTGCCGTTGAGACGGCGAAAAAAGAGGGTGCAAAGGTCCTAACGGGAGGCGGGCGGCTGACCGGAAAGGGACATGCCGGTGGTTTTTACATGATGCCGACCCTAATTGAAGGAGCCAAGCCGGGCGATCAGATTTCCCGGACGGAGCTGTTCGGGCCGATTTCCTGCCTTTATCGGGTTGACAACTTTGAAGATGCGCTTTGCCTCGCGAATGATTCGTCCTTCGGCTTGACGGCATCCATTCACACAAAAGATATGCATCGTGCGATGACGTTCCTCGCCAAGGTTCAGGCAGGTGTCGCGGTAGTGAATGGTCCGACGTATGGGAGCGAGCCGCATATGCCTTTCGGAGGGACAAAGCAATCTGGAAACGGGTTCCGTGAGGCAGGGACCGAAGTATTGGACGTTTATTCCGATTGGAAGACGGTTTACATCAATTTTAGTCCCGAGGCGGTTTAAGGAAATGGGAAGTCCCATAATCGTTGCGCTCATTCCTGCGCGGGCCGGCTCGAAAAGGATCAACGCCAAGAACATTCGGGTGCTGAACGGCCATCCTGTCATCTCTTATACCATTGCGGCCGCCATTGAAAGCAACATTTTTTCAGCGGTCATCGTCTCAACTGATTCGGACGCCACCGCAGAAATCTCAAGATATTACGGCGCCGAGGTTCCGTTCATGAGACCCCCTGAGCTTGCGTCCGATCTTTCTCCGGACATCGATTGGGTTGAGCATGCGCTTGAAGCGCTGGCAATACACGGGCGAAAATATGATTGCTTCAGCATCCTCCGGCCAACCAGTCCATTCCGCCAGGCTCGGACGATCAATAGAGCCTGGGAGCAATTTCAAAAAGCCGAGGCCGTCGATTCCCTCCGTGCGGTTGAGAAATGCAAACAACATCCGGGCAAGATGTGGGTATTGAAAAAGGACAAGATGGATCCGCTGCTTCCTTATAGCCCTTCGAATCCGCCCTGGCATAGCACGCCCTATCAGGCATTGCCGGAGGTGTATGTTCAAAATGCCAGCCTGGAGATTGCCCGTTGTCGGGTGGTGGCAGAAGGGCGATCCATTAGCGGAAAGAGTCTCATGCCCTTCTTCACGAAAGGATATGAAGGTTTTGATATTAATGACATGAAGGATTGGTGGTATGCAGAATATCTATTGAAACAGCGCGAGGCCGTCCTTCCAACCGTTCTAAAAGAACCTTTCCGTAAAGAATTAACCCGTCTTCGTTGAGGAGGATCGCCATTGGCCAATCTTCAGTATGTCCCTCTAGACGAATTTCAAAGGGTGAAGGAGCTAAACTGCTCTCCCGTTTTGAGAACCCAACTCTTTGCAACGCTGTGCAGGCTGAACACCCTCTATATGATTGCGAAGGCCGGTTCAGGACATATCGGAAGCAGCTTCAGCAGTTTGGATATCGTTTCCTGGCTTTTCCTCAATGAGTTGAACCGGTCTGCTTCGTCCAACCCGCCATCGCACGACATTTATTTTTCCTCAAAGGGACACGATGCGCCGGGCCTTTATTCCGTCTTAATTGGACTGGGTTTCATTAAGTTCGATTTGGTCCATTCGCTTAGAAGATTAGGGGGGCTTCCCGGCCATCCCGATATCTCTGTTCCATTCATGGAGACGAACACGGGACCTCTTGGAATGGGGATCTCGAAGGCCAAAGGGATGGCGCTGGCGAACCGTCTTCAGAGGAAAGCGGGGAATATTTACGTCCTCACCGGGGATGGTGAGTTGCAGGAGGGCCAACTGTGGGAGTCCCTCATATCGGCCGCCAATATGGGGTTGGGCGAGCTGACCGTTATCGTGGATCACAACAAAATTCAGTCCGACACCTGGGTTGCAAAGGTCAGCAGCCTTGGAGACATAGAACGAAAGTTTTCAAGCTTCGGATGGCATGTCTCACGTTGTGACGGACATGACCTTCAAGCGATCGGATCCGTTTTCTCGGCCTTAAAAAAAGTGAAGGATCAGCCTAAGGTTATTATCGCGGATACGATCAAAGGGAGGGGAGTTTCTTTGATGGAACATACCGCAATGGGACCGAATGACAAGCTCTACAGGTTCCACAGCGGCGCCCCGTCGGATGAGGCTTATGCCAAAGGGGTTTCCGAATTAATCGATTCAGCAAACAATCAGCTTCAATTTTTGGGGGCGCGAGCATTAAAGACTGAAACGATTCCTCGCCCGGAACGGACGACCATTAACCAACCGCAACGGTTGGTCTCGGCCTACTCTACAGCGCTTGTCAAAATGGCGGAGAGCAACCCCCGCATTGTCGTCCTGGACGCAGACTTAATCCTTGATTGCGGCCTTATCCTGTTTCAAGAACGGTTTCCAGATCGGTTTTTTGAGTGCGGAATTGCAGAGCAGGATATGGTTTCCCAGGCTGGCGGGATGGCCCTCAAAGGGCTTTTGCCGATCGTCCATTCGTTTGCCTGTTTTCTTTCTTCCCGCCCGAACGAACAAATATATAATAACGCAACGGAAAGGACCAAGGTCATTTACGTCGGCTCCTTAGCCGGATTGCTTCCCGGAATGCCGGGCCATTCCCACCAGTGCGTTCGGGATATTTCTTCGCTATCTGCAATTCCCGGCCTCATTTTGGCGGAGCCATCCTGTGAAGCGGAGGTATCACATCTTTTAAATGTTTGTCTCAACGAAACGCAGGACAGTTGTTATCTTCGTCTGGTTTCCATCCCTTGCGAAATTCCTTATGCGCTGCCGGTAGCCTATCGGCCGGAGATGGGAAAAGGCTTTTCTTTGACGGAGGGCCATGATGCGATTCTCTTTAGTTACGGACCGGTGATGCTCCCTCAGGCATTTTCTGCAGCCAAGATGCTGAACGAACAGCAAGGGATTGGTCTTAAAGTTGTTAACCTGCCGTGGCTCAACCGGTTTGATGAGAAATGGCTGAAAGAGGTAGTGCGAGGCTATTCATGGATCTTTACCCTCGATAATCATTATGTGGCGGGCGGTCAAGGTGAAATGATCGCAAGCAAGCTGGCCGAGTTGGGTCTATCTCCCCAGGTGCGGGTTAAGAAGTTCGGTGTTCTGGATGTTCCGGCCTGCGGTCAGAACCACGAAGTTCTTCAGACCCATCGGCTTGATGCCGGCAGTTTGGTGGAAAAAATATCGAAGTTCATGTCTTAGTCCGATGATGAGTCCGGTTCTCTGTTGGGACATTGATGGGACGCTTCTCTCAACCGGAAGGGCCGGAGTCTTTGCGTGGGAAGATGCAACCCTCCAACTGTTAGGGAAAAAAATAGATCTTTCGAGTTTCGGAACGGCAGGGCTCCCGGATTATGAGATTGCCGTAAAAATTTTGGAAACCGTGAGCACCCCCCTTTTGTCAGACCTCGCCACCTCTCTTCTACATTTATACGAGACGTATCTCCCATCTTCCTTGCCGAGAAAAAAGGGAAATGTTCTTTACGGCGTACGGGAAATTCTCGATCATTTGCGGGAACGGTCAGATATTTTATCCATTTTATTAACGGGCAATACTCAAATTGGAGCAATGACCAAATTGGCCTATTATGGCCTGGAGTCATATTTTACAGTGGGTGCTTTTTCCGACGTTGGCATGGATCGGCCTGCGATTGCGCGAAAGGCATTGGAACTGGCGCGCAGTATGAGGCGAGATGTATCTTTGGATCAGGTTTATGTGATCGGGGACACCCCTTATGATATCCATTGCGGAAAAGTGATCGGCGCGCGCGTCATTGCCGTTGCTTCCGGTTTCTATCCGTTGGCAGAGCTGCTCAATCACAATCCCTGGTGGGCGATTGAAAAGCTGCCGGACCCGGAAACTTTCATGAAAAAAATTAGCTTGTCCTGAACTTATGAGCCGTTTGATTCAAATACTCAAAACAAACTTAAAGAAACATAAATCGTTGCATAAATATACCGGGCTTCTAAGAAGGGAATACCTTGCCAGAACGTGGGGATATCCAGACTGGAAAGACATTCTGAAGAACCATCAGGCGGAGTGGAATGCAGCCCTCGACCGTTCGCAGGAAGGACATCAGGTCCTCATTGCCACCAGTGTCGGTTCCTATCTGGCGGGGGTAACGTTGGAAAGCGCATTGGGCGTAGCCTTGACCATGAGAGGGGCAAAAGTCCATCTGCTTCTTTGTGATTCGGCGCTGCCGGCCTGTTTTGACTGTGAAGTGAACTGGTTTCCAGAGCTAGAACGTTTTGTAGAGCATGGTCCCCGCAAAGATCTCTGTAGAAGCTGTTTCTCGCCCGCTTTCGAAATGTACCGCTCCCTCGGCCTGGCCATTCACCGTTATACTGACTTTTTAACCGAAGCAAACTTCCGTTTTACAGAGGACATTGCAACCAGCCTGACCTCCTCTCAGATCAGCGATTATCAGTTTGAAGGCGTCCATCTGGGCGAGCACGCTTTGGCGGGTGCCTTAAGGTTTTACGCGCGCGCTTCTCTGAAGGACGAGCCATTCTCGGACGGCGTCTTACGGAGATATTTTAAAGCCGCCCTCCTGACGACCATCGCAACCCGAAATCTCTTAAAAGAGCATTCTTTCGACTGCATGACATTCCATCACGGAATTTATGTGCCTCAGGGGTTGATCGGAGAGGTAGCTCGCCAGGAAAAAATTCGGGTGATCAATTGGAACCCGGCCTATCGGAAACGTTGTTTTATCTTCAGCCACGACGACACTTACCATCACACCCTGATTTCAGAGCCGGTTAAACATTGGGAAAACCTTACGTGGACTCCGGAATTGGAGGAGAAATTGCTGGAGTATCTAAAGAGTCGATGGCATGGAACGGAAGACTGGATCTGGTTTCATGAAAGACCGGAAACCGATTTGGTCCGGATCGCAAAAGAGACCGGCATCGATTTCTCAAAAACATCTGTCGGCCTGTTGACGAATGTTATGTGGGACGCCCAGCTCCATTACCCGGCCAACGCCTTTCCAAACATGTTGGAATGGGTGCTCCAGACGATTTCATATTTTTCCAACCGGCCCGAGATCCAGCTCCTGGTCCGCGTTCACCCCGCGGAAATTCGGGGCACCCTCGAATCTCGCCAACCGATCATCAACGAAATAAAAAAGTTCTACCCAGTTTTGCCGAAAAATATTTTTATCATTCCCCCGGAAAGCCAAGTAAGCACCTATGCGGTGATGACACGCTGTAATGCGGTCATCATTTACGGTACCAAAACGGGGATTGAGCTGGCAAGTTCGGGTGTCCCTGTTATTGTTGCAGGGGAGGCCTGGATTAGAAATAAAGGTATCTCCATGGATGCTTCCTCCTCGGAGGAATATTTGAAGATTTTAGACCGTCTTCCGCTCAAAGATGGATTGGATCAGAAAGCGATTGAGCGGGCATGTAAATACGCCTACCATTTCTTTTTCCGCAGAATGATCCCGCTTGAGTTTATGGAGCCGACCGGGACCCATCCGCCGTTTCGATTAAAATTGAAGGGACTCGACGAGCTGATGCCGGGCCACAGCAAAGGGCTCGACGTCATCTGCAAGGGGATCTTGGAAGGATCTGAGTTTATTTTTAGAGAAGAGGAAAGCCCCGCTTAATTTATTCATAACCAATCTAAAACGAGTTTCAATGTACCGCTGTTTACAGAAAAGAGGTCTTCTGTGAGGGTCGTCATCAATGGAATTCCCCTTTTGAGTCGCAGGAGCGGAATTGGAAACTATGTCTACCAAACTTTCAAGGCCATGCAGACGCTAACGCGGGAATGGGAAATTATTTTTTACTATGGTATTGAATGGAGTGCTCGTCTAAGAGATCGACCGATCGTGCCTTCTGTGAGCACCAAAGGATTTAACCAGCATCTTAGAAAGGTCTATTCGACTTACCGAAATACTCTTTCGCTTCTATTTACAATCGGACAATGGTCTAGAAAGTTTGATCTCTATCATGAGACGAATTATATCCCAATGAGGTTTAATGGTCCAACGGTTGTGACGATCCATGATCTTTCTTTTTATTTATATCCCGAGACTCACCCGAAAGAACGAATTAGGTATATGGAACGTTATTTCTACCCCAGATTAAGTTCTGTATCGCACTTTATTACCGTTTCAGAAGCAATCAAGCTGGAGATGATAAAACATCTTGGTATCCCTGAGGAGAAGATTACTGTAACCCTTGAGGGTGTCGATGAAGGCTTCAAGCCAGTTCCTTCCGATGTATTGAATTTAGCGCTCCACAAATATGGTTTAAAGCCAGGGTCATATATTCTCTATGTTGGAACATTGGAACCAAGAAAGAATATCATAAGTCTGCTACAGGCTTATGCCAGGCTTCCTGAACTTTTAAAAAAGGACTATCCGCTCGTTTTGGCAGGTGGGGCTGGGTGGCTTATAGAGAATCTCGACGTCGAGATACAAAATTTGGGTCTTCGAACAAATATAATTAAAACCGGTTATGTGCCAAAAGAGGATCTTCCTTCTTTGTATAGTGGTGCAACTATTTTTGTTTATCCTTCCCTTTATGAAGGTTTTGGCCTTCCTCCCCTTGAAGCGATGGCCTGCGGAGCGCCGGTGATAACCTCGAATGTTTCTTCCCTTCCTGAGGTTGTCGGTGATGCGGGGGTGCAAGTCCACCCTGAGGATGTTGAGAAAATGGCGGTAGAGATGGAAGCACTTTTTACCAACGCTCCTCGTCGGCGGCTTCTGAGCACAATGGGTCTGGAACGGTCCAAACATTTTACATGGGAAAAGTGCGCCTCTAAGACCATAGAAGTCTATGATCGGGTGGTTCGAAATAAATAAATTTAAAAGTGATTCGAATGGCAAGCGAATTGAATGAAAGTAGCCATCGTTCACGACTACCTCAATCCGTATGGCGGCGGTGAAAAAGTCGTTGAGGTCTTACACGAACTCTATCCAGATGCCCCCATCTTCACCTCTATCTTTCTTCCAGAACGCCTTCCCTCCGTTTTTTCTACCTTCGATATCAGACCTTCTTTTATGCAAAAGCTTCCTTTTCTGGGGAGGCATTTTAAGAAATACCTCTTGCTTTATCCTTTGGCGTGCCTTTGGTATTTGTCTTGCCACAACCGGGGCCGTAAACCACATCTGTATGATGCGTAGGACAGCACCATCAACAATGCGCTCCGCAACCACAGCCATGAGTTTGGCATGGGGAATCGTATTGAAGTATTTCGACCCATCGGCGTCAATGACTTCCGTATACCCATCGTGCAGGGCCTTCGAAATGTCATCCACCGCATCGTGGGCTGACTTCTTCGGTCTAAATCCATACGAGTTGTTGCAAAAGTCTGCTTCAAAGATCGGTTCAATGACCAGCCTAACGTCCATCTGGGCTACCCTATCACGGAGGGTCGGAATACCGAGGGGGCGTTTTGTCCCATCTCCCTTCGGTATCATCACCCTCTTTACTGGGCTTGGTGTGTAGGTCTTGCCCTTGAGTGCCTCGTGCAACTCCGCCAAAAAGGCAGTCACCCCTTCCCCATCCTCTATCGCCTTGAAGGTCACGCCGTCAGTGCCAGCGCTCCCCCTGTTGGCGCGGACAAGGTGGTAGGCATGACGGAGAATGTCCGCCCGGTATGCCTTGTCATAGAGGGCGTAGAAGCGGTAGGCCGTCTCCTGCTTGGCCTTACGGCCTTACGGTACAGCTTCCTCTGGAGCGTCCTGATCTCTTCCGGGGTTGTTAGCATTTTCGCAATCCCCTTATCCTCCACTCTTCAGTTGCATGAACAAAGCAGGGTTCCCCCTGTGTCAGGATAGATGTCGTATTGGGAATTTAAATCAATCATAGAGGGCGGAGAAGATGAGAATGGACAAATGGCAAGCCCAAAATACTCTGTGGAATTTAAGAAGGCTGTTGTGGAGAAGTTATTGAATCGAGGGACCCGAC
>CAYJWQ010000021.1:21730-23439 GCA_964373895.1 uncultured Nitrospirota bacterium | reverse complement strand
AAAGAAAGAAACAAAGAGCCAGAAAAACAAGTGATAACCATTTAAAAATGTCTAGACAATGGGGTCCACCTTAACCCATCATCCCAAATTCAGTTTTTCCAGACCATTATACCAACGCGAAAGTAGCGGTCCGTTACCCATTTTTGCGTTCGGGCGTCGCCATCCACCGGGCCTTGCGGTAGTTTCTCCGGAAAATTTTAGGATGTCTGGCGTCCAAAGACGGCGGTCTCGATGCCGTCCCAGAATTTCTTTCGGAGGGAGAGGGATCGCAGGGCGCCATCGCGAAGGCGCTGCTGGCCTTCTTCGGTTTCGACATGGCGTGCGATCAGTTTGTTGAAGACAACGGCATGTTCTTTGTCTTCCTCGATGTGGAGGGCGAAATATTCGATCTCTTCGTCCGAAAGGTCGGTATTCTTTCGGATTCCTTCCATAAGATAGGTGAACATGGTGGGGATTGAGAATTCGTGGCCGGGCCCAATCGCCCCCAGAGCAGGGAGAAAATCCTTCCCGCGGGTGATCTCCATGTGCCCTTCAATAAACGCGGACACTTCGGGCAAGTGGGAAACCCGTCCCCACGCCTCGTCGGATAGGCCAAGGGCCCTTAGAAAATTCCGGTAAAGGGCCGGATGGCTCCTGAAAATGGTGTGCTGTCCGAATTCGTCGTCAAAGACCACCCGAAAGAGGTCGGCCGCATCTTTATCTGGTATTTTCGGGAGGAGATTCGTCATGTAGTTGACGAAGACTTTTACGAGCTGGTAATGCTGAAGGCCGAAGGTCTGGATTTGTCCAAGCGTGAGCTTTTGGGAGGAGAAGCATTTTAAGAAGGGGTGATGTACGGCCGTGTGATGTAAAATCTCTTCTTCAAGAGAATGGATAAACGTTTGGGCATCGGCCATCGTTGATGTTTAATACCCCATTCCGATAAATTTTGACTTGGCTTCTTCCATGAGCGATTCTGAAACTTGTGTCTGGCCGCGCTCTTTTGCCATCCGCTCGATCTCTTTTTTGGCCATTGGCCGGATAAAAGAGGGAATATTTTCAAGCCGGTCCTCCGCCTCTTTGCTCCAGGACATCTCCCCGGGATCGGTCTTGGAGAGGTCCATCACCTCTGGCGTGATTTTGCTGTAGCCTTTTCTGCGCGCGTAACTTTCGATGCCCATCTGAATCATCGGACGCATAAAAGAGGGGATTTTTTCAATCCGGGCCTTCGCTTCTTCCGTCCAGACGATTTCTGTCGCGGCCGTCTCCGAGGAGGGGGTTTTCCCTTGCATTTGAGCCATCATGCTGGAGAAGGGGCAAGTGCCGCCGCCCGATGCGGAGGCCTTTGCGGTCTCTTTTTCCAGCATCTCTTTCTGCGCCACCGGGGTGTAGGCTTCCACGTCTTCCTTGAGGGATTCCCTCGTCAGCTCCATCGGTTGGGCGGGGGTCTCTCTGCCGCCGAGTTTTACCCCGAGGGCGTTTACCATGGCGGTCTCGCCGGGATTGGTGACCATGGCGACCTTCGCGCCGCAGGTGGGGCAGCCGAACGTCACCCCCAGCGATTGCTCTCCCGGTTTTTGAACGTTCTCAAAGGTCATAAAACTTTCACATTTTATGCAGACAAATTTCATAACTCCTCCGTATATAAGGGGCTCACGTCGCCCCCTCATCGAGCAAAGCCCGATGAGCCTCCCCCTCAACGCGGCGTTGCCGCTAATGAGAACCTACAG
>CAYJWQ010000021.1:0-21630 GCA_964373895.1 uncultured Nitrospirota bacterium | reverse complement strand
AAAGCCCGATGAGCCTCCCCCTCAACGCGGCGTTGCCGCTAATGAGAACCTACAGCTTTACTTTGACAGCACAACAAATACCTTCTTGCCCCCTCAACGCGGCGTTGCCGCTAATGAGAACCTACAGGGGCTTAGCAAAGCCCCCTCCCACCGGCGAAGACGGATGGGAGCCTCCCCTACAATGCCCGTACCCGCTCGCTGGTTAAAACCATGATCGCCCTCTTTCCACGCTTACCCTTGCCTCTTGGAAGGGACAAGGCCGGATAGGGTCTCCCCTTGTCTACCTCGTCAGGTTGGCGCGGGCAGACTGTGTGACTATAACTGTTCTGCCATGATCTTCTTGAAATCGAGTATTTCCTGAATGCGTGTTGCAATACCGTCAAAATGTTTCGCCATCGGGTGTTCAGGCGATAAGGGGACTCCCCCGTCGCCGGCATGGGCGACCTCATGGTCGAAGGGGACCTTTCCCAGCAGGGGGAGGTCCATTTCCGCGCAGAGATCCTCGCATCCTCCGTCAAATAAGGGAACGACGGTTTTGCATTGCGGACAGAGTGCCCCGCTCATATTCTCCACAAGGCCAATGATGCGAATACCGAGATCTCTTGCGTAAACAATCGATTTTTTCACAACCGTCTTGGCGATCTCCGAGGGGGTGGCGACAACCACGGCGCCGTCGAGCTCCGGAATGAACCCGGCCACCACTGGAGGCTTGTCGGCCGCGGCCCCGGGGGGAAGATCGATCATAAGATAATCCATCTCCCCCCAAATAATATCGGCCAGGAATTCCCGAATCACACTCATTTCCTGCAGCCCGAGCCAGACGGGAGAGAGTTCCATCGGCCCTTTCCAGCGCACGGGGGAGGCCGCATCTTTGAGGAAAAAGTCCATCGAAGCAATTTTCATTCCGTGCGGGCCTGTCGGGGGAATGGCGCCTTGTTGGGTGAACGCAAATCTCCCTTGCAGACCCAGCATTCTAGGAATGCAGGGACCGTTCAGATCGAGATCTAAAATGCCAACTTTCAGCCCTTGACGGGCCAGGGCCAGGGAGATATTTGCGGTGGTCGTGCTCTTCCCGACGCCCCCCTTTCCACTCATGACGGCAAGTTTGCGCTTGATTTGACCCATCCGGAGCTTAACCTGAAGCGATTGATCCACAATCTGCTTCATGACCTGGGCGTCGTCGGTAAATTTAATCTTCTTTAGAATGGTTTTTAGATCTTTCTCGGACACGAAAGGCGTTCTCTTTATGAAAAGGGCTTTTATTCTATCGCAGAGGGGGCATTCGAGTCAAACGGCGTTAGGCGGTTTTTGCTATTGCCTCCCATTGTCTCCCATCGCCTCGATGAGAATAGCGGCCACTTCCGGCCGGGTAAATTCAATCGGTGGCGTGATCCCAGACCTTAGCATCTCCCGCACTTTGGTTCCGGAGAGGGCGATATGTTCGGACGGGTCGTGGGGGCAGGTTTTGGCGGAGACCATGCCGACACACTGTTTGCAGTAAAACGTATGGTCGAAGAAAAGGGGCCGGATGCCGAGCTCGTCCTCGCTGAATTTTTCAAAAATATGATGGGCGTCGAATGAACCGTAGAAATTGCCGACGCCGGCGTGATCGCGCCCCACAATAAAATGGCTGACGCCATAATTTTTCCGGCAAATGGCGTGGAAGATCGCCTCTTTCGGCCCCGCATAGCGCATCGCGGCGGGAAAGACGGAGAGGATGGTTCTGTCTTTGGGATAGTAACTCTCAAGCAGGACCTGATAACAACGCATTCTCACATCGGCCGGGATATCATCCCCCTTGGTCTCCCCCACGATCGGGTGAAGGAGGAGGCCGTCGGTAATCTCCAGGGCGCACTTCTGAATATACTCATGGGCCCGGTGGATCGGATTTCTGGTCTGAAAGGCCACAATACGCTTCCAACCTTTTTCGGCAAAGAGCATCCGCGTCTGTGCCGGATCGAGGTGGTGCTCTTTAAATTGCCGTATAGGAGTTCTTCGCAACAGGTTGATCTTACCGCCGATGAGAAAGTCCCCCTGCGATCGGGTATAGGCTACCCCAGGGTGGGTGGGATCGTTGGTTCCGTATGCGGAGAGGGCTTCTACCTCTTTGTCGAGCGGGAAAATTTCATTAACCTGCATAATGGCCAGCGGGCCATGCCCCTCATCCGTCAAGGTCGCCTCTATTCCCTCTTTTAGCTTGGCCGCCTCTGTGTCGGTTACCGAGAGTGTAATGGGGAGACCCCATGGAAGTCCTGATGCGAGGCGCATTCCATGAAGCACGCCTTCATAGTCGGCGGATCCCATGAACCCCTCGAGGGGGGAATAGACCCCCGTGGCGATCAATTCGAGATCGGATATCTCTCTTGGCGTGAGGGGGATTTTGGTAAGTTGAGACGCCTTTCTCGTAAGAGAATCCGCTTCCTTAGGATCCACAAAACGATGAATAAGCCTGCCGCCGTGCGGAAGAGGAATGGCCATGGATGAGACTCCTGCTTTATCGGTTTTTCAACGACATGTTAAATAGAGAAGTCGAGCGTTTGCGCCTCTCCTTCCAGCTTTTCATCCAGCGCCACCGGCATCAATTTCGTCCGGATGGTAAAGGTCTCTTTCACGCCGGCCGCATCAATCGATTCCCATGCGATGGAATCATTCTTCTTGTTCACATGCGGAATGAGCCTTGCCCCTTTGGATCCAAACTGTGATGAAAGGTGAAACTCGATCGCCTCCACCGGACAGACTTTTACGCAAGGAAGACAGTCCCAGCAATCTTCCGGATATTTCAGATAGGCCTTGTTGGCCGCCTGATCTTTCACGATGAGATCACCAGGACACATTCTTAAACAGGGCGGCTGGCTGGCGCCGTAACATCCGTTGCACTTTTCTGGATCAATCCAAACGGGCATTTCTATAATCTCCTTACCCGCAGGTCCCGGCGACGGGAGAGGGGGCTACTGTTTCGCTTTAATAAAAAATAGACGGGCGACCCCGTTTACAATTTTGTTATAAAAGGCGTTGAATGCAAAGTCAAATCGGTCCTCGGGTATCATCCGCTGATAGTTTCTGGTGAACATGCTGATCGTTTTGGTTTTTGGATCTCGACGTGAGTTTACAAACTTAAGCCAGTTTTTATCGTCTCGTTTCGGATAGTCGGTCCGGGTCTGATAGGAGGGCCAGCGGGTTTCTTTCCGGTAAATGAGGTGTTCCACCAAGGTCTGGGCGACATCCACCCGATCGATGATCTCGTGAACCTTCATCAGTTGATGAAGGTCGGAGGCGACGAGGCGCTCATATTCGGGCGGCAGCTTCGCCAACCGCTGTCGGGCAATGGTCAGCATCTCTTCATTCATTTCGTAAAAGGTGGAGGCCCCGCCCGTGTACTCTTCCATGATCTTCTGAAGCCTTGCCTCAAACTCGGCGGGAGGAATCCCATATCGGACTTTTCCGTGCTGATGAAGGGCGAGGTAGGCCCTTGTCTCTTCGGCGCTGACCTGGGCTTCGGATACGTCATTCAGCGTGGCGTTTGCGATAAACAACCCCGCGTCTCGGGCGGCAATGACCCCTTCCGCCCAGCAGCCGGAGACAAATTTATAGGGGGCCCCTCCCGCCACATCGCCCACCGCGTACAATCCTTCCAGCGAGGCCCTCCGCTGGTTGTTGACCCAATAACCGGCCTGACAATGGCCGCCAACGATATACGGTTCGGTCGTCTGCACCTCAATCGGTTCCTTCGACGGATCAATTCGGTTGGCCGCCCAGTAGAGCACCATGGACGGGTACATATCAAGGTAAGCCGCCTTCAGCTCACTGACCTGCTCCGGCGCAAGCCCGCGCGTATCCAGATAGATGGGCCCCCTGCCCGCCTTGATTTCCTGGATCGGCCCATAGGAACGATAGGGGGTGGGGGCGCTGTCCCCGCCCAAGTGGCCATAGCGGGTTTTCATGAATTTTTCCCCCTTTGCGTTGATTTGCGGGGCGTTGACGCCGAGGGCGATGGTGCCGGTGGGGGCGATGGTGTCTTTGGTCCGAAGCGCCACGTAGCGCATCTCAAAGGAGGTCATCTCGGCGCCGGCCCGTATCCCCATCGCGTATCCAGCGCCGGTATTATAGGGGGAATACCACGTTTTATGCGACGCGTCGCCGGTGTTATGCGGCCGGTAGAGTCCCGCGGCGCCTCCCGTCGCGATGATGGTGGCCTTGGCTCGGACGACATAAAAAGCCCCGCTGCGAAGCGAGAAACCGCAGGCGCCGACCACACGCGTTCCGTTCGTGAGAAGATTGGTAACGACGATCCAGTTATAGACCACCGCCCCGGCCGCCCTGGCCGCCCTGGCCAAAATCGGCTTCAGCGATTCGCCGTTGATTTTGATGTTCCAACGCCCTCTCGGCCTGTAATTTCCATTCTCGTCGCAAAGAATCGGAAGCCCGAACTTCTCCACCTTCTTAACACAGTATTCAAAAAGCTCTGCCATCGATTTCACCAGGTCTTCTCGAATAAGGCCGCACGAGTCGTATCGAACGTATCGGACAAAACTCTCCGGGGTCTCTCCCTTGTTCAGATAGGCGTTGATCGCGTTCATCCCGCCGGCAAGACATCCGGAGCGATCGATGTGGGCCTTCTCTAAAATAGTGACGGAAAGATGGGGATAACGCTCTTTGGCCTCCACCGCGGCCATGCAACCAGCCGTTCCACCTCCGATAATCAGAAGATCGGTATCAATAATCTTTCGTTGCCGTTCCATTGTCCCCCTTTTCCATTGTCCACCTTGCTACTGAATATTCGGAAGGGAGGGTTGATCCATGACCATGGCCCCCCCTTTCCTAAAATAGAGATATAAGAGATATCCATCGATCAACAGCGCCAACGCCAGGATGCTATAGGCAAACGGACTCTCCATTAAACCCAATTCCATTAAAACGCGGGAGAGGCCGAAGCCGACAAACCAGACATCGAAACTCATGCAGATGCGCCGAAAGGTCTCGGGATTGGTCCGCCGAATCATAAAGGTGCCGAGAGGGATTCCGATGAGGACACTCGGCACCATGGTCCATAAGATTTGGGTCGATTCCGGTTGATAGAAGCCGAGATAGTAATAGGCGGATGCGGTCAGGCTTGACAGGAAAAGCCGGATGACCCCTATGGCGGCCCGAAAATCTTTTTTAACAAGCCCTTGATTGTTCAAAAAGACGGCCAGAGGGGGTCCGGAGACGGTTGTGACCGAATAAAAAAAACCGATGCAGGTTCCGAAGGGAATGCCGATGGCTGTTTCGGCCTGAATCGGTCGTCGAATCCCGGCGGCCTGCACCAAAATGAGCGGGAGCAGGAGCGTAAACGTAAAGAACTTTATCCAGCCTGGGTGGACCGACGATAGAAAATAGCTGCCGAGGATGATGCCGGGGATAAGGCCGAGGATGATCGGGAGGACTCTCTTTAATATATTGGGAAGGCTTTTTACGTGCAACAGAAGCACATAACTGTTAATGGCAATCTCAATCAGGACAATGGCAGGGTTTAGAATGCGGTTGGTGAAAAAGATAAGCGCAACGGGGACGGTGGTGGATGAAAAACCATATCCGAGCCCGCCATTGATCATGGCCGCAAGAAAAGTGATGCCTATTAGAGTGATTGCGCTTAAATCCATCGTCAGATATGAAACATCAGGGCCTGGTTTCTTTCCAACCTTTTTTTACGTTCGCAGAGATTTTTAAAATTGATCGAATCAAGATGCTGGTTCATCGAGGCGTTGACCTCCCCCCAAACCTCTTTTAAGACGCGCTTTTCACCAATCCCAATGGCGCTGTTCTTGGATAAAAGTACATCAACAATCGGGCCTTCCAACGCCTGCAACACCTCGCCGAGCCGGATTTCTTCCGGGGGTCTTATAAGGCGATACCCGCCATAGGGCCCTCGAACCCCTTCCACCAGACCTCTATTTTTCAGGAGGTTCATCACCTGTTCCAGGAATCGGATGGAAAGCTTCTCTCTTTTTGCGATGGTCTTAACCTGTAGCGGGTTGCTACCCGAATGGAGGCATAAGGCCAACATCGCCAATATCCCATATTCCCCTTTTACAGAAAGATGCAGCATCTCTACTATTCCGATAGGAATTGTTAAGTTTATAGGATAAAACCGCAATGGTGTCAAGGAAAAACTTAAGAATCGGCAGACAGTAAGACAATCAATAGAGACAGTTAAAGAAAATTGATCTCATATGAGCCGTATGGTATCGTGCCGTAACTCAAAGGCCAGCGTGGGAGGAAAAGGAGATGGTGCGGGCGATTTTGGTCATTCTTTTTATCTTGTATCTTATCTGGCCTCCACTGGTCTATGCCGGCGTGCCCCCGCACCGTGAGGGGGCGCTGGTTTCTTTACTCCCCCCTCTATCGAGCCGCATATTGCCGGTCGGAACCATTGTTCCGGCTCCCTCCTCTCCGGAAATTTTCTCTGATGAGCCGACGCCGGTTCTCTTTCGGATTATCAACCGGGGCGCAAAACCGATCTACCTTCAGGGGGTTCGGCATCATGAAGGGCGGCTTCAAATCTATCTGTACCATCGAAGAGAAAAAGAGGGGTGGAAACCGTACTTTGATGCCTTGCCGTGCGATCTTCCCACCTGCCGAAATCTCCATGTGCCACGCAAGAGGTGCAAGGAAATTCCCTATGTCATTCTTCTTTCGCCGGCCGGCTCAAGGGACTCGCTCAAAGAGGTCCATTGGGAGGGGGTGCTTTATCAGAGAATTGAGGCGACCCATGAAGGACGGACGAGACGATATTGTTACAAGGGATCTGTTCCCAAAGAAGGTCGAATCCGTGCCGAGATCGAATTCTCCGACAGGACGCAAAAGGGGAAACGGGGCGTCATCGGTCCCCGTAATTTTGTCGCCGTCGAGTTTGATCTTCCTCCGTTACAAAAACCGGTAACGGTCTATCTGGAAGATCCATAGCCTATCCTTATTTCAGCGGATCAAACGCCGTCCTCGCTTACAAGCCGACAGAAGGGGGCAGATTTTACATTTTTCCCGGTCCGATTGAATGGGACAGGCCCCGGAGATTCCAAGGTGGCAGAGGGCGAAATCATATTTGAGCGGATCGATGGGGTCAAAGCGTTTTAAATTTTCAGTGATCTCTTTCGCCATCAGCCAGTTGGGACTCAATCTTTTTGTAAGTCCCAGATAACGGGAGATTCTCACGATATGGGTGTCGAGCGGGACAATTAACTGGGAGGGGGGTATCTCTTTCCAGAGGCCAAAATCGACTCCGTCATTTGGACGGACCATCCACCGAAGATAGAGATTTAACCGCTTACAGGCGCTCCCTGAAGCGGGAGAGGGGATGAGAGAGGGGGGGGTGGCCGTAATAAAGGAGCGCATCCTGGCGACGAACCGGGAAAGGGAGGGGCCGATATCCCCTTCTTCCTCCCGATAAAGGGAGGTGAAAAGGGCGCGCAGGGTTCCAAATTCTCTCACCGCGCGGCTAAGTTGAGACACGAGAGAAAAGAGGTCATCGCCTGTATAAAACCGGTAGTAGATCTCCGTAAACTTTGGGCGTTCCCGATGAGGATCAAACGTCATCAGATAGTGATAGGGCGTATCGCGCATGAGTTTTAGGATTTTTTCTGTTACCGCCCTAAAAAGTGAGACCCGGCCGAGGGCCAGCGCCGCCGAAAGCCACCCGACCACCTCGATGTCTTTCGGATCGGCATACCGATGTGGGAAGGCGATCGGGTCTTCATCCATTTGCCGTATGGATGGGGCGTTTTTGTAAAACCGCTCGATCACGGTGGCCAGCCGTTCTCTCTGTGGATCTGTCATGCGGTCAAACTATCTCCCTGATCATTGAGTTGTCAAATGGCTTGGAGTTGTTAAATGGCTTGCATGCGATCCTCATGACATAATAGAATGCGCTTTCGTGATGACTGCAAATGGAGGTATGCCATGAAGGTGATATCCCTGTGGGTTTTGTTCTTCGGCTGGCTATCCTCTCCGGCGCTCGCCTTTGAGGTGTCGGGGCTTTCTACGCCGGAGAGCGTTATTGTCGATCCGGAGACGAGGAATTATTACATCTCGAATATCAATGGGGATCCAACTGAAAAAGACAACAACGGGTTTATCACGAAGCTTGATACGGACGGGAAGGTCGTCGGCTTAAAATTCATCGCCGGGGGACAGGACGAGGTCACGCTCCATGCCCCGAAAGGGCTTGCCCTGGTAGGTCCGGTCTTATACGTCAGCGACATTGATACGGTTCGCGGATTTGATAAAGAGACGGGTAAGCCGCTTTTTTACGTGGACGTCAAAGAGGCGCGTTTTCTCAATGACGTCACCGCTGATTCCATGGGGAATCTCTATGTCTCTGACACCACGATCTTTTCTGATCCTTCCGCCCCGGGCACTATTTTTAAGATCGAGACTAAAAATCAACATCGTGTCAGTATTTTTTCCCGTGATCCGAAACTGGGAAGTCCCAATGGGCTGGCCATCCATCCGAAGTCGGGGCGGCTGATGGTTGCCACATGGGGTACGGGAAGGGTTCTGGAGCTTGGCCAGGATGGTAAGATTAAATCGTTCATCGAAGATGCCGACTGGCGAGACATAGACGGATTGGATTATGACGGAAAAGGGAGTCTCTATCTTTCCAACTTTACGGATGGAGCCATTTATAAGGTTTCCCCGAATCAAACTGTATCCATTGTCAAGGATGGGCTGACCACCCCTGCCGACATTAGCCTCGATCGCAAGGGGGAAATGATCCTCGTTCCCTCTTTTAGTGGGAATAAAGTATTCACCATCGGAATCGGTCGGTAGGTTACTGATCATGAGGGAGATGATCCTGACCCATCATCAGATGCGGGGCCTTGCCAGTATCGGTGGGCTTTTTTTATTTCTCGTCATTGAGAAGGTCGCCCCCTTTCGCAGACCAGTCGGCCCGATTCTCCATCGCTATGCGGCGAATCTGCTGATCCTTGCGGGAAACGCGGGGGTGACAGGGGCGATGTCGGGGATCGTCATGGCCTATGCCCAATATCTCTCGGACAGGGGGATCGGCCTCCTTCATTTTTTTAAAGTGAGTCTATCGTGGGATATTCTCCTCTCGCTGCTTTACCTTGATTTTGTGACGTATCTATGGCACATCGCTTTCCATCGCCTTCCCTTTCTCTGGCGGCTGCATCGGGTGCACCACTCTGATCGGATGTTGGATGTGACCTCCGCATCCCGCTTCCATCCCGGGGAGATTTTCGTCTCCATCCTGATTAAAATTGGGATGATCACGTTATGGGGGCCTGCGTGGATTTCCGTTGTGATTTTTGAAGGGATATTGCTTGCGGCCGCGCAATTTAATCATAGCAATACTCAAGTTCCGTTTGATTCAGCGATTCGCCGCATCTTCGTGACACCCGACATGCATCGTATCCACCACTCCGAAGCGCCGGCAGAGACAAATTCAAACTATGGGACCATTTTCCCATTTTGGGATCGCCTCTTTACAACCTATAAAAGCGCGCCTCAAGAGGGCATTGTCTTTGGCCTATCGGAGTATCCAGCCGCGTGGAAGCTGACCGTCAGGCGCCTTATCCTGATGCCGTTTGATGCAGCCTGTGGAAAGGAGATTCCGGCGACAAAAGCATGTTCCTTCAACAATTGATAAACGGCCTAACCCTGGGCGCGGTCTATGCCCTGGTGGCGCTCGGCTACACGATGGTTTACGGCATCCTGGAGCTGATCAACTTTGCCCACGGGGAAATTTACATGATCGGCGCCTATTTGGGTATTATCTACCTCGCCCTTTTTACGGCCATCGGCCTAACCGAATCCCACTTGATCCTCTCGCTTGTTTTGGTCTTTATCCTTTCCGCGGCGACCTGCGCCGGCTATGGCCTTACCATGGAGCGAATCGCCTATCGGCCGCTTCGCTCGGCGCACCGTTTATCACCGCTGATCTCCGCCATCGGCGTATCGATTTTCCTGCAAAACTACGTCATGCTTTCGCAAGGATCGGCGGATAAGGTCTTTCCCCATATCCTGCCGGCCCGTCCTTTTAAAGAGGGGGGTATCCCGATCAGCGACATTCAGCTCTTTATCATCATCGCCGCGTTTCTTCTGATGGGGGGACTCCATCTTTTCGTGAGAAAGACCCGGCTCGGAAAAGCGATGCGGGCGACGGCGCAGGATAAAGTCATGGCGTTGCTCTGCGGGATTCCGATTGACCGGGTCATCGCGGTTACCTTCGTGATCGGCTCGATTCTGGCGGCGTCGGCCGGGGTGATGGTCGTGATGTATTACGGCGTCGCCCATTTTTTTATCGGCTATGTGGCCGGGATAAAGGCGTTCACGGCGGCCGTCCTGGGGGGGATCGGAAACATCCCAGGCGCCATGGTGGGCGGCTTGCTGCTCGGCTTGTTTGAGAGCCTGGGCGCCGCGTATCTCTCCAGCGAGTTTAAGGACGGTTTCGCTTTTTTGATTTTAATCTTGGTCCTCATCTTCCGACCCACAGGGTTGTTGGGGGAGAAGGTTCCTGAACGATAACGGTTCAGAGAGAGGAATAGGGAGGTCTGGCTTGTCGCCTCGTACGATCTTTTTGACGGCCGCTTGGTTGGGGCTTCTTTCATGGCCCCTGATGGGCTTTATCAACGCGGTGAAACTATCGGCAGGTCTGGCAGCGATGATGCTTGTCTGGCGGTATCTTGCCATTTTCTCAAAGGATGCTCGGTTGATCCATTTTCTCCGAGAGAAAGGGAAGAGAGGGGTTGACTCCCTCCAGAATTTTGACAAAAAGCAATCCATGGCCGTCCTCTCGGTCCTCTTGCTGATCTTGCCGGTTTTTCTGAACGATTATTATGTTGACATCTTAAGCCTTGCGGGGCTTTATGCCCTCCTTGCCGTCGGGCTTAATATTACGGTAGGCTATACAGGGCTTCTCGATTTGGGTTATGCTGGTTTTTACGGCATCGGCGCCTATACCTACGCCCTTCTTTCTCCTTTTATCGGTTTTTGGATCGGTCTCCCTTTAGGGGGAGGGGTGGCGGCCCTCTTTGGCATGATATTGGGATTGATTACCCTGCGTCTTCGCGGGGACTATCTGGCGATTGTGACGCTCGGTTTTGTCCAGATTGTCTATCTCGTTTTAAACAACTGGGATTCCGTGACCAATGGTCCTAACGGCATTTTAGGCATCCGGCAACCGGAAGTGGCTGGTTTCATCCTTCGTCGACCGATTCATTTTTACTATTTGGTCTTAATCCTCCTGGGGGTGGTTGCAATGGCCGTGCATCGACTGGTAGGCTCCCAGATCGGCCGGGCCTGGATGGCGATTCGTGAAGATTCCATCGCGGCGGAGGCGATTGGAATCCCTACGACCCAAATCAAGGTGCTTGCGTTTGCACTCGGCGCGGGGGTGGCGGGCATAGCGGGGGTTTTCTTTGCCGCAAGATATACGTTTGTCTCGCCGGAGAGTTTTAATTTCCTGGAGTCGGTGCGCATTTTGTCGATGGTGGTTCTGGGGGGAATGGGGAGTCTCCCCGGGGCCATTCTGGGCGCTGCGCTCCTGACTCTTTTACCGGAAGTCCTTCGGGGCATGGCAAATTACAGAATGCTGATCTTCGGCGCGGCCTTGGTGGTGATGATGCTCTTTCGTCCCCAGGGATTATTGGGAAAGCGGCTGTGAACCTTCCATACCACTATCTCACAACGCCTGACGCGCGGGATGCGGCGATCGCGGCGTTAAAATGCTGTCCGGTTATTGGTGTTGATACGGAGGGGGATTCCCTCTACCATTACCAAGAGAAGGTTAGCCTGATTCAAATCTCTGGAGGGGGAATCCATTATATTTTTGATCCTCTTCTTCTCGATACCGTCCTGCCGCTGGCCGCGCTCTTTGAAAGCAGGTCCATCTTAAAGGTCCTTCATGGCGCCGATTATGATCTTGCCTCCCTTCAGCGCGATTTTAACTTCCACGTCGGCCCTATTTTTGATACCGCCCTTGCGGCCCGGGCGATCGGTGCCACACCCTGCTCCCTACAGAACCTGTATGCCCGTTATTTCCAGATATCATTGTCCAAGGCATATCAGAAATCGAATTGGTCGCTCCGTCCCTTAAAGCCGGACCAGCTCGATTACGCCCACCAGGATACAGCCTATCTCATCCAGCTTTATGAAATATTAAATGAAGAAATAAAGAAAAAGAGTAGAGACGACTTTATGGAAGAGGAGTGCCTGCTCATGGAGACGATTACCTGGAATGGAAAATCGTTTGAACCGAATGATTATCTTCGCATGAAGGGGGCGCGCGCCCTTTCAGAGCGGTCACAGCATGTCTTACGGTCCCTTGCCGTGACCCGGGACCGTCTGGCCAAACGGCACGACCGCCCGCCGTTTAAGATCATCTCCAGCGATGACCTGTTGTCCATGGCCAAAGGCCTGCCAAAAGATGAGGCCGAGATGTTAACGCTCTTCCCTAAAGAGAATACCCCCGTTCATAGAAATTGCGCCCCTTGGCTTGCCGCGATCGCGGAGGGTTTGATATCCCGCCAACAGCTTCCCAAACGAGAAAAAGGGGAGCCGATGACGCAAAAAGAGAAGAAGACCCTCATAAAATTAAAATCGTGGCGAAACAGGCAGGCGGAAAGCGAGGGGATGGAGCCTGCCCTGGTGATCACAACGGGCCAGATGAAGGCGATCGCGGTTCGGGCCCCAACGACCCTTGAGGCTTTACAGGAAATCCCGTTGATTCGAAGGTGGCAGATCAGACGCTACGGTGAACAATGGTTGGAGGAAATAGTAACAGAGGGCTGAACCCCGCCCTGATAGAGAGATTCCCTTTGAAATTGACAGGTATCCGCCAGATATGTTATCCCACTGCGCGTGGGGTCCAAAACAGACAAGATAGAAATGATGGGTGATGGCAGGACAGCTCTTTTTAAGAATAGAGGGCCTCGCAAAGTCCTTCGGCGGGTTGACGGCGCTGGAAGGAATAACCTTATCGGTTGAGAGAGGGAAGGTGGTCAGTCTCATCGGCCCCAATGGGGCGGGAAAGACCACCTTTTTTAATTGTCTGACGGGCGTTATCCCCCTCTCTGCCGGTGTGATCCAATTTTGTGACGAGAATATTGTCGGCCTCCCTTCGCACGAAATCGCCCGTCGGGGAATTGCCAGGACGTTTCAAAACATCCGGCTTTTTTCAGAGATGACGGTTCTGGAAAATGTCATGGTGGGAAGATATATTAAAAGCGCGCATCCTCCGGCGCGAACCATGATCGGGGCGCTGTTGAGAGACCGCGGCTTTATCGTGAAGGAGAAGGAGATTCGAGAGGAAGCGGAAAGGCTGCTGGCGTTTGTCGGATTAAAGGGGAGAAATCATCTCCCTTCTCGGACCCTGGCTTATGGGGACCAGAGGCGCCTTGAGATCGCCCGCGCGCTTGCCTTGGGGCCGACCCTTCTGCTTTTGGACGAGCCGGCCGCGGGAATGAATCCGAGGGAAACGGAGGCGCTGATGGCGCTCATCGGTCAAATACGCGATCTCGGCGTGACACCCTTTCTGATTGAGCATAATATGAGGGTGGTCATGGGCATCTCCGATCAGATTACGGTCCTGGATCACGGCATCAAAATCGCGGAGGGAACGGCCCATGAGATCAAAGGGGATGCCAGGGTCATTGAGGCCTACCTGGGAAAACAGGGTTCTGCTTGATGCTTTCATTAAGGGAAGTCCATGTCTCTTATGGGCCTGTGGCGGTTCTAAAAGGGATTACCCTTGAGGTGGAAAAAGGAGAGGTGGTTACCCTGATCGGCGCGAACGGGGCGGGAAAGACAACGACCTTAATGGCCGTTTCAGGGATTGTCGGATGTCAATCGGGGGCCATTACCTTTTGTGGAGAAGATCTTTGTGGTCTTCCTCCCCATCGGATTGTTGAAAAAGGAATCTGCCATGTCCCGGAGGGGAGACGCATTTTTCCCAGGCTCTCCGTCCTGGAAAACTTGCAGATGGGGGCTTACCTCCAGCAGAGCGCGAAGGGCATCTCCGAGGCATTGAATCATGTCTACGCCCTGTTTCCTCTCCTTGAGGCGCGGCGAGGTCAATTGGGCGGAACGTTAAGCGGCGGCGAGCAGCAGATGTTGGCGATTGGCCGGGCATTGATGCTTAGGCCAAAACTCCTTATTTTGGATGAGCCTTCATTGGGACTTTCCCCCTTGATGGTGGAGAAGGTTTTTGAAATGATTCAAAGGGTCAGCAAGGAGGGGACGACCCTCTTCCTCGTCGAGCAGAATGCCCGCGCGGCGCTTGCGCTTGCCGACCGCGGATATGTGATAGAAACCGGCCGGATTGTCCTGTCGGATCGGGCCGACCGACTGATGGAAAATCCACAAGTACAATCAGCCTATTTTGGAAGCGCGTAGGATCAATCGCCATGAACAGAACATCCCTTTATGAGATACACCAGAAATCAGGAGCAAAGATCGTTCCCTTTGCAGGATGGGAGATGCCCCTTTTTTATTCCGGCGTGACCGATGAACATCATACGGTCCGGTCGGCCGTCGGGCTTTTTGACGTGAGCCACATGGGTCGGTTCGATCTTTCCGGAAAAGGGGCGGAGGGGTATCTGGATCAGATCACCCCCGGCCCGATTCGCAAGCTCCAGCGGGGCGGCGCGCAATATTCGATGTTGCTGAATAACCACGGCGGGATCATTGACGACATCTACCTTTATAAAAAGGGGGGGGGTCGTTTCTTGATCATCGTGAACGCCGCAAACCGCGAAAAAGATTTTAAATGGATGACCGATCACCTCCCTCCGGAAGGGGTCCTCTTAAAGGATATCAGTCAGGAGACGGCCCTTCTCGCACTGCAGGGGCCGAAATCGTGGGAGGTGCTGGTCCAGGTCATCCCCTTTGGGAAGGGAGAAATTCCCCTTCGGAATTTCATTGAAACCGAACTGGTCCCCGCGCGGGGGGCCAAAGCGTTGATTACACGGACCGGCTATACCGGAGAGAGGGGGTATGAGCTTGTTGTCCCTTCTGGCGTGGCTGAAACCGTCTGGCAGGCCCTGATGGAGTCTGGCAAGGAGGCCCAGATCAAACCGATTGGATTGGGCGCGCGGGACACACTCCGTTTAGAAATGGGGTACCTGTTATATGGCCATGACATGAACGGGGAGACCACCCCGCTCTCGGCCGATCTCGGCCGCTTTGTCGATTTTGAAAAAGAGTTTATTGGAAGGGAGGCGTTGGCCCGTCAGAAAGCGGAGGGGATTGCTAAAAAACTGGTCGGCTTTGAGCTCCTGGTCGGGGGCGTTCCCCGGGAGGGGCATATCATCTATTCCGATCAAAAGGAAATCGGCGCTGTCTCCTCCGGAAATTTTTCTCCGATGCTTAGAAAGGGGATTGGCATGGGCTATGTGGATACCCGTTACGCGGAGGAAGGGAGCGAGATTCTTGTGGATATCCGCGGGAGGGCCGCAGCGGCCGTGATTGTAAAGCGACCATTCTATAAAAAGAAAAAATAGCAGGCCGATAAGGGAAGGTGAGGAAGATCGCTTGATGGAATATATACCGAATACGGAAGTTGAAGAAAAAGCGATGTTGGTGGTGGTGGGGGTTGCCTCCTTTGAGGCCCTCCTGGATATTCCGCCGGCGCTTCGACTGAATCGGCCGCTTAACCTCCCTCCTCCCCTCTCGCAAATGGAGTTGAAGAGAACCTTATGGGAGATCAGTCAGAAAAATACCCCCCTGCTCTCTTTTCTGGGCGGGGGGAGTTATGACCATTTTATCCCGAGCACGGTCGGCCACATCCTTTCACGCTCTGAATTTGCCACCGCCTATACACCCTACCAGGCAGAGATGAGTCAGGGTCTGCTTCAGACCATCTATGAATACCAAACGATGATCTGTCAGTTGACCGGCATGGAAGTGGCCAACGCCTCCCTTTATGATGGCGCGTCGGCCCTTGCGGAAGGGGCGATGATGGCTGTGCGGGTGACCAGAAAAAATCAGATTGTCGTTTCGAGATCTATTCATCCCCATTACCGGCAGGTGTTGAGCACCTATTTTTCCGGATTTCCGTCTGTCCGTATAAAAGAGGTTCCATTTCACGAGGGGAGGACATCTGTGGAACAGTTGGAGAGGGTGATCGGGGATGACACCGCGGCCGTCCTTGTTCAGAACCCGAATTTCTTTGGACAGTTAGAACCGATGGAGGAGATCGAATGCCTGGTTCATGCCAGGGGGGCCCTTCTGGTGATGGACGTCGATCCAATTTCGCTGGGAATACTTAAACCGCCGGGGGAATTCAAAGCGGATATTGCCGTGGGTGAGGGTCAGTCTATGGGAAATCCGGAAAGTTTTGGCGGGCCGTACCTCGGTTTTTTCGCCACCCGACGCGATTTTATTCGGCAGATGCCGGGACGAATCGTGGGCAGAACGACTGACGCGAAAGGGCGGCCAGGATTTTGTCTGACGCTACAGACCCGGGAGCAACACATACGGAGGGAGCGGGCCACCTCCAATATCTGCACCAACCAGGGGTTAAATGCCCTGGCCGCCACCGTCTACCTTGCGACGCTGGGGAGGGAAGGGCTTCGGGACGTTGCAACCCTCTGCTTGCAGAGGTCTCACCTGGCGTATGAAAAGATAACGGCGGTGGCAGGATGCAGCGCGCCGTTTAATGGCCCGTTTTTCACGGAGTTTGTCATCCGCCTCCCCAACTCCGCCCCTCGCTTTCTAAAACGGCTTAGACGGGAGGGTCTCCTGGCCGGGATTGATTTAGGGGTCTATTATCGAGAGCTGAAAAATCACCTTCTGATCTGTGTCACCGAGAAGCGCCGCATGGAAGATATTGACCGCCTGGTTTCTGGTTTTAAGAAAGTCCTGGTAAAATAAAGATGGGCGGCACCGCTTCGATGCGCGGTCTCTTGATATGACAGATCATCGAAAAGCATATTGTCCACCCTCTTCAATCCTTGGAAGGGGCAACCCAATATCGGCCCCGCGGCGGCTGTCATCGACCTGGGTGACTTGAGGCCCATTCCCCGATAAGGACGCGAAACACAAAGGGCCTATACAGATGAAGCGGGAGATTTATAAGGGGAAGGTGGTTCATCTCTTTATCGAGTCGGTGACGTTGCCCAATGCGACGACCATCGAGTTAGAAATCGTCCGTCATCCGGGCGCGGCCGCCGTGGTTCCCATCCTTGAAAACGGAAAGGTGGTTCTCATTCGGCAATATCGGTATGCCGCCGGGGGGTATCTTTACGAAATTCCGGCTGGAAAACTGTCCGACGGGGAGACGCCGGAGGCCTGTGCCGTGCGGGAGGTGGAAGAAGAAACCGGCTGGCACATTGGGCGGCTCCATAAGCTGACGACCATTTTCACCGCCCCCGGTTTTTGTGACGAGCAGATTCACCTTTATCTCGGCACAGGATTAACCCGATGTCGGCAGCAGCTTGATCCCGATGAGGTCTTGGAGGTGGTCGAAATGTCGTTTGACGATGCCATCAAAAACATACACGATCAAATCATCTGTGATGCCAAAAGCATTGTGGCATTACAGTTAGCGTATACAAAAGAAAACCATTAACAAGGAGGCGTTTTGAATAAGCTTGTTTTTGAAAGGGGTGTGTCGGGAAGACGCGGCACGACTTTTCCGATGGATGCAGAATTTTCGATTGATTCGGTTTTGCCCCAGCAATATTTGCGGGCGGCGCCCCTTCTGTTGCCGGAATTGAGTGAAAATGAGTTAATCCGCCATTTCTTCGATCTCTCTCGCGAGAATTACGGGGTGGATAGCGGTTATTATCCGCTCGGTTCCTGTACCATGAAATACAATCCAAAGATTCATGAAGAGATTGCGCGATTTCCAGGTTTTTCAGACATTCATCCCCTTCAGCCGGCGGAGACGGTTCAAGGGGCGCTTGCCCTTCTGTTTGAACTTGCGCGATCTCTTGTGGAGATCTCCGGCATGGCAGCGGTCTCCCTTCAGCCGGCGGCGGGGGCGCAGGGGGAATTAGTCGGCATGCTCATTGCGCGCGCCTATCATAAGGACCAACGACAAAAGAGAAAGAAGGTCCTCATCCCCGATTCTGCGCACGGGACCAATCCGGCCAGCGCCGCTCTGGCCGGATTTCAAATTGAGACGGTGCATTCCAACGCCCAGGGCCTGGTCGATCTAAATGACCTGTCTAAAGTGGTGGATCGAGATACGGCCGCGTTGATGCTGACCAATCCGAACACGCTTGGCCTTTTTGAGCGGGATATTAGCAAGATTGTCGAGATCGTTCACACCGCCGGCGCCCTGATGTACCTTGATGGGGCGAATTTAAACGCCCTCCTCGGTTTGGTGCGTCCTGGCGATATGGGATTTGATATTGTCCATTTCAACCTGCATAAGACCTTCTCAACACCGCACGGAGGAGGAGGTCCCGGGGCAGGTCCGGTCGGCGTGACCGCATCCCTTGCCCCTTATCTTCCATCTCCTGTCGTGGAGAAAAATGAAAAGGGTTACTTCCTCGACATGAACCGCCCAAAATCGATTGGAAGAGTCCATGGCTTTTATGGAAACTTTGGGATATTGGTTCGCGCCTATGCCTATATCCGCCGTTTGGGCGCGGAGGGACTCTCCGCCATTAGCCGAAACGCGATTATCAACGCCAATTATCTCAAAAAACAATTAGAAGGGGCTTACCCGATCCCGTATAATCGCCCCTGCATGCACGAGTTTATTGCCTCTGCCAGGGAATTTAAGGGAAAAGGGGTTCATGCCTGGGATATTGCCAAGCGGTTGATCGATTACGGTTTTTATCCGCCGACGGTCAACTTTCCGCACATTGTTGAAGAGGCGTTGATGATCGAGACGCCGGAGAGCGAGACGCGTGAGACGTTGGATCTCTTCGCAAAGGCGATGCGGGATATCCGCCGTGAGATTGACGAGGAGCCCGGAAGGGTGATAGGGGCGCCGCATACAAGGCCGGTGGGAAGATTGGATGAGGTGCAGGCGGCAAAGCGGCTTGACGTCCGATATGAAACAAGATCGTAACAGACGGGGCTTTTTTGATATCGCATGATCTCCTTATTGTAGGGGCGGGCCTTGCGGGAATGCGGGCCGCCATCGCCATCCCTCCTTCTCTGAACGTCGGCGTGATCTCCAAGGTCCATCCGGTTCGAAGCCACTCGGTGGCCGCCGAGGGGGGGATTAACGCCGCGGTTCGGCCGGAAGACTCCTGGGAATCGCACATGTACGACACCGTCAAAGGGAGCGACTGGCTGGGAGATCAGGACGCCATTGAGATTCTATGTCGCGAGGCGCCGAACGACATTATGGACCTCGAGCGGATGGGGGCCCTCTTCTCCCGTGATCCGGATGGGAACATCGCGCAGCGCAACTTCGGAGGGCTTGGATTTCCTCGAACCTGTTATGTGGCCGATCGAACGGGACATGCACTGGTCCATCTTCTCTATGAGCAGATCCTGAAACGATCTCTCGCTGTTTACGAAGAGTGGTATGTCACCTCTCTGATGGTGGAGGGAGGGGTCTGTTGCGGCGTGATCGCCCTTGACCTTCTGACGGGAGAATTGCATTCCATCGGGGCCAGGGCAGTGCTGTTAGCGACCGGAGGTTATGGCCGCATCTATCACACCTCCACCAATGGACTGATCAATACGGGCGATGGAATGGCGATGGCCTACCGCGCCGGCGCTCCGCTTCAGGATATGGAATTTGTGCAATTTCATCCGACCACGCTCAAAGAGACCGGCATCCTGATCACCGAGGGGGCGCGCGGCGAGGGGGGGTATCTCTTTAATTCCCGCGGCGAACGATTTATGGAAAAATATGCCCCAAAGGCAATGGAGTTGGCGAGCCGAGACGTCGTTTCTCGCGCCGAATATCAGGAAATCATGGAAGGCCGTGGCGTGGAGGGGTGTGTGATGCTTGATCTGCGGCATCTTGGCGTTGCCAGGATCAAAGAGCGCCTTCCCCAAATCTATAACCTCTCTCTGACGTATGCGGGGGTCGATCCGGTTGAGGCGCCCATTCCGGTGACACCAGGGGTTCACTATTCGATGGGTGGGATTATGACCAATCTTCATGGGGAGACGCCGTTGCCGGGGTTGTATGCCGTGGGGGAGTGCGCCTCCGTTTCAATCCATGGCGCAAACCGTCTGGGAGGCAACGCGCTAATGGAGACCATTGTTTATGGCCGAAGGGTGGGAAACCGTGCTGCTGAATTTGCGCAGAAAACTAAACAGACGCCCTTCTCGGATGGGATATTAAAGCGCGAGCGGGAGCGAATTTCAGCGCTTTTTTCTCCTGATGAGGGGGAGCGCGCGGAAAAGATCAGAGAAGAGATTGGGAGGGTGATGGCGGAGCATTTTGGAATTATCCGAACGCGTGATCGCATGGAGGAGGGAATAAGGAAACTCTTGGCCATTCGGCCGCGGTTGGCCCATGTTTATCTGCACGACAAGGGAAAGGTCTTTAACCTCGATCTGGTGGATGCCCTCCAGCTTTTCTCGATTATGGATCTGGCCGAGGTGATTGCCGTGTCTGCCTTATCGAGGGAGGAGTCGCGAGGGGCGCATGCCCGTTCGGACTTTCCCGCGCGGGACGATACCGCATGGCTTAAACACACCCTTGCCTATCAAAGTGAGCACGGCCCCCGTCTTTCCTCCCGACCGGTGACGATCACACAGGTTCCCCTCGCCGAACGCACATACTAAGCGTTTGTGAATAAATCTGCTACGTTCGGCATCGTGCGTGAGGGCAGTACTCGTTTTGGGTCATTGGGGTCAAATCTTTACTCTTGACTTTAGGATGGTATCTATTGACCGTGAGCCTTTTATCACGTCATCCCTGATACGCACAAATAGTCAAGAGTAAAGATTTGACCCCAACAACTTGAAAACGCTTATTAGCCACTATGTTATGCCACGGTAATACTGTCCATGAGATGAATCCCCAGATGAAAAGTGCCAACCCGGTAGCGATGCTCAATAGCAGAATCTTCTTCACGGCTTCATTCTCCCTGTGATCAGGTAGTCAGATGGTCTGGCATAACGCCAGACGCTGAGGGGCGCGCGCTGTTGGCGCGCCCGCTCCAGCGTTTTGTTAGCGGGCACACCGCTGGCTCTGTGACACGAGGATCACTACCAGCCCAACAGTAATAGCGGCATCGGCTAAATTGAATACGCCTGTGCGCAGGGACCCAACACCCATGCTGATGTAATCCACGACGACACCATGATTGAGAAGGCGATCGATCAAATTACCAAGCCCACCACCCACAATCAACGACAATGCAATCAATCGTGCTAAGGGCCAGTCACCGCCCACGGATCAGAACAACCACACTGATGCCCAATATAACAGTGGTCAATACCACAAAAAAGAGGTT
Organism: uncultured Nitrospirota bacterium; assembly: GCA_964373895.1. Taxonomy (GTDB): domain Bacteria; phylum Nitrospirota; class Nitrospiria; order SBBL01; family SBBT01; genus SBBT01. The sequence goes on along the minus strand of CAYJWQ010000021.1, from coordinate 256 downwards.
GCGATACATCTTGGGCAGTCTTGCCCCCAGGTTCAGAAAGCCTCCAGGATTCTCGGCATACTCCAGCCGGAACAGACCACCGAGCAAGGAGATGGGTGGAGAAGACGAGAGGACTTGTTCTGCGACCGTCTTCGAGACCCGGTTACAGCCGATGCAGAGAAGAAGGACTGTGAAAATGACGACAAGTTGAGACGTTCGAACCATATCGACATACTCCAGCGATTTTTTGCCGTGTAACCATTGATTAACTTGCCAT
>CAYJWQ010000020.1:0-23710 GCA_964373895.1 uncultured Nitrospirota bacterium | reverse complement strand
CACAGTCCATAGAGGGTTGTCAATATAGGTATACATTATTATACACTATTTTCAGGGAAAAAGAGGGTTTTAAAAAATGGACAGCTTGAATCTAAAGGGTTTTCATTTTAAATGTTACGAAAAAATCAAAAAAAAGAAGCGGTTTTTAACGAAACTGCGTAAGTCGGGTTAGGCCAGGAACACCTCTTTTATCCCCAGCGTCGTCGTAGAAGTAAGGAACACGCAAGGGGAGAAGAAGGGCCTTTTCACGAGCGAGAGGAGAGGCGATTATCGGGGAAAAGATGGCGGCCGCGAGGATTGAGCAGAGATCGCAGACGGTTTTCGCTGTTTATTTAAAAGTTTTCTGCGCCCATTTAGTTTTCCCGAGCAAAACAGTCAGAGAGTGCATGCGCAACTGCAATACTCCCTTGCGTATTAAAATGACAATCATCGAAAAAATGTTCATAAGAGGGGGTTAATCTTGATGCCACATCACACAGAGGGTGGCCCTGCTCGGTTGCGAATTTCATAAGATAGGCATTGTACAACGACGACAGATAGACTAAAGAATCAAAGTCCACCGTGTAGTTCCTATTGGGCGGGGTCATCCAGAACCCCTTCTTAAATTCTTCTGCCGCGCCGTTCTGATAGCCGGAAGGCTGCGTTGCAAACATACAACGTATTTTCCGCTCTTTACAAAATGCGCCCATTTCTGCTAACGCCTGTTTGTATGGTTCATGGACATCCGCGGGCCGAAACGAATAGCGCCGATTCCTGTTTAAGGAACCGCGTTGTTTGGCGTAAAAGGTCCCATACTCTTCATGCTCTTCCCCCGCCGGCGTATTGGATTGGCTGGCGCGGTATGCTGCGATCTGAATCGTGTTTTTCATGGCGGTTGCAAGCAGGGTTGCCCTTAATCTAAAGGGTTCTAAAAACGCGGGCATTCTATTTAATATCATGATTTTATTATCATCGGAGAAGTGATCACGAATATGCCATATCCAATCATTGATGCCTAAAAGAATGACGACCCCATCAGGATGCAAGCGGACAATCTGTTTTAGCGTGGCGAGGTGATGGATTGCCCTGGTACCGTCTACCCCTGTATTAATAACCTCAATCGGTTGGCGATCATGTTTAGATAGCCGTTCCTGAAGCAGATGCGTCCAGGTGCGGGAATCGTCGAGATAATCTTGCTCGGTGGTCGAGCCTCCAATCGCAAAGATTCTAAAGGTAGAGACGTCGCCGTAGTTGACCGGCGGTGTGACGCGGAAACCATAGGCGTCGGTCGTAATGACCTGTCTTCCAAAAACGCCGGGCAAGCCTCCTCTGACATTGATCACGCTGTGGGTATTTGGCATGTTGGTGATACGATTCCTGTCGATAATGATTGGGGAGAGCAACGATTGCAGCACCAGGAACAAGCCACCCCACAACGACCAGATGCGAATCGCCTGGCTGCCCAAAAACTGCAATAGGAAAGGAATCGAGAAGAGGAAAGCCCCTAAGAGGGCCCACCTCGCGGAGCGTGGGTCGATGATCACGATTCCATAGAGGAAAATAGCAATGGCAAGCGCCCAGCGCATTGTTTTCATCTTGTCTGAAGGGGGCCGATTTAGCAGAGGTATTGGCAAAGCGTTATGTGCGATACGCGGCATTGATCTTTACATAATCAAGGCTTAAGTCTGATGTCCAGACGACGGCCCTTCCCTTCCCGGAATGGAGGGTAACCATCAGTCGGATATCCCGCTTTTTAAGTAGGGCCTCTACCGCTGATTCCGCTTTCTTCCCCTGATGCGTCCCACGCCGCAGAAGATCAACCTGCCGATGCGCGTCCGCGCCTTCATTGGGATGGGCAAAGGAGATATCCAGTTTGGTTGGATCCACGGGGACACCGGCATTGCCGATCGCCGCAACGATACGTCCCCAATTGGCGTCTTGCCCAAAAAAAGCGGTCTTGACCAGATTGGAGCAGGCAATCATCTCCGCGATTCTGTGCGCAGCGCGATCATCTTTTGCGCCCGCCACTTCAATCTCAATCATCTTGGTGGCGCCTTCCCCGTCCTGAACAATCATTTTCGCCAGCGACAGGCAGGCCGCATGAAGCAGCGAGAGAAACTGACGATAGGCGGCCCCTTTTCCGGAAATCATCCCTCCTGCTTGGCCCACTCGGGATCCATTGGCAAGGCAGAGTACCATGTCATTGGTGCTGGTCTCTCCGTCCACGGTGATGCGATTGAAGGTCTGATCCGTCACCACACGTAGTCCCTCCTGAAGGAGGGCGGGATGGATGGCGACATCGGTTGTTAAAAACGCGAGCATCGTCGCCATATTCGGATGAATCATCCCTGATCCTTTTGCCATCCCCCCGATTTTAATCTCGCCCCGACCCACATTTCCTATAAAACCGACCTCCTTGGGGAAGGTATCGGTGGTCATAATCGCCTCCGCCGCAGCGTGGCCTCCATCCCTTGTCAGATGCGATACGAGGTGGGGGATGGAGGCCTTGACCTTCTCAATCGGTAGGAATTCGCCGATCACGCCGGTGGATGCAACGAATACAGCATATCTTGCGATGCCTAACGCCTCTGCGGTCGTCTGCGCCATCGCCTCCGCGTCGCAAAGCCCCCGGTGTCCAGTAAAGGCGTTTGCATTGCCGCTATTGGCAATGATCGCCTGCCCCTGCCTCTTTCGGATATGGCGTTTATCAAGAAGAAGGGGGGCGGCCGGAAATCGGTTTTTCGTAAAGACCGCTGCGACGGTGCAGGGCGTCTCCGAGAAAATCAGCGCCATATCGGGGTATCCGTTTCGCTTAATCCCTCCAAACATCCCCGACGCGGTAAACCCTTCTACCGACGTAACACCTCCTTCTATTTTCTGCATCGTTTCCATCCGGTTAGGGGAAAAACCCTGGCGCCATCAGCCCCAGCCGCTCGTCCCATCCCATCATCACATTCATGTTTTGTATCGCCTGGCCAGAGGCCCCCTTTACAAGATTGTCAATCGCGGAAATAAGAATCGCCATACGGCCCGAGGCGGTCGCAAATACGCCGATATCGCAGAAGTTCGAGCCCTTCACGTGGGCCAGGTTCGGGGAGCCGTTAACCTTGCGAATAAATGGTTCATCCCGATAGATCTCGAGCGCCGATTCGAGCCTTTTCTGCGAAAGTTTTCTATTTAACGGAAGATAAACGGTTGTCAATATTCCCCGGTTGACCGGCAACAGATAGGGGGTAAAAAGCGTCTTCACCCGCCGCCCCACAATCCGATCGATCTCCTGCTCTATTTCCGGGAGATGCCGGTGAGCCCCAACATTGTAGGCGGCCATTCCCTCATGCGTCTCGGCAAAATGGGTTTTACCCGTCGGCGTCCGCCCTGCGCCTGAAATTCCCGATTTCGCGTCAATGATTATTTCGCGCGCCGTATCGATATACCCCGCCTTTAAAAATGGATAGATCGGAAGGAGGGCGCCGGTCGGGTAGCATCCGGGATTGGCGATCAGGCCCCCTTGCGCGATCTCGGATCGGTAAATCTCTGTTAATCCATAGATAGCATTTTTCAGCAAAGAAGGCTGGCTGTGCCGCCGCCCGTACCATTTTTCATAAATACCAGGAGACCGAAGGCGATAATCGGCTGAAAGATCGATCACTTTTCTCCCTGCCTCCACCAATGTTCGGGCCGCCTCCATCCCCTCGGTATGAGACAGGGCCATAAAGACCAAGTCGGCCTCTTTCACGACCTTGTCTGGATGAAACGATTCCAGGATCAGGTCATACCGACCCGCCAAAAAGGGGAGACGATCGGTCAACGGCATCCCGGCAGATTGTTCCGATGTGACATGCGCCACTTTTACATAGGGATGTTGCAGGAGAAGACGCAACAATTCCCCCCCCGTATATCCCGTTGCGCCGACGATGGCAACCTTGACAGTATCCTTCATCACAACACCCTTAAAGGGTAGATCCACCTAAAAAAAAGGGAAGGTCTTTCTCGACCTTCCCTTTTGTAAGATTAGATGGATAAAAGCGTTACCGTTTTGAGAACTGGAACCGTTTTCGGGCCCCCTTCTGTCCATATTTCTTTCGTTCTTTCATTCTGGAATCGCGTGTCAGCAACCCCTCTTTTTTTAAAGGGGGCCTCAACGTCGGCGAGACCTCCAACAACGCCTTTGAAATACCGTGACGGAGGGCGCCGGCTTGGCCCGTTAATCCGCCTCCATGCACATTGGCAACGGTATTATACTTCCCAACCGTCTCCGTTACCTGGAAGGGTTGAAGGACTAAAAACTTCCACGCCTGGCGGGGAAAATATTCATCCGAGGGCTTTCCATTGACAGTAACTTTGCCTTCCCCCGGCATAAGCCAGACACGGGCAACGGCATTTTTCCTTTTGCCTGTTGCGTAATAACGCTGCATGATTTTAACGCCCTTTTCCAATTTCTAAGAGTTGGGGTCTCTGCGCCTGATGGGGATGATCCGGACCCGTATAGACCTTTAATTTTTTGGCCATCGCCTTCCCCAGCTTGGTCTTAGGAAGCATGCCGGTGATGGCATATTGAATTAAGCGTTCCGGCCTTTCACGACGGATATGACCAGCCGTCGTCTGTTTTAAACCTCCGATATAGCCTGTATGATGATAGTAATTCTTCTTGGCCTCCTTATTTCCCGTCAAAACCACTTTCTCAGCATTGATGACAACGACGTGGTCCCCGAGATCTTGATTCGGCGTAAAAATCGGTTTATGTTTTCCACGCAAAATTGCGGCAATTCTCGTCGCCATCCGACCTAACACCCTCCCGTCGGCGTCCACAACATACCAGCTCCGCACAATCTCTTCTTCTTTAAAGGTTTCCGTTTTCATTCAAGCCTATAGCGTATAAGGAAAAGGGGATTGTCGTACAGATGCCCTCATTTTGTCAAGAAAAAAGTAGAAACCGATCTTCAATGGAGGAACCGGAAATGTCAGGCATCGTACGGGCCGGGGTCTTTCGGTTTGAGTTTCTCCAGCCAGAGATCAAGATTTTCGGATCCCTTTCTATGCAATACCTCTTCCGACACATAGATGGGGATATTCATCCGAAGGGCCAGGGCAATGGCATCGCTTGGACGGGCATCTACGGTAATCTCCTGGCCTTGCTGTGAATCCGCGGGATTTTTATTGGCGGATACCCCCTGTCGCCTCATCAGGTATAACGTGGAGAAATAGGTGCCATTGTTGATCTCATTGATAACCACCTTCTCCACCTGCACATTTAAGTGATTTAACAGGTCCCTTAAAAGATCGTGCGTCAAAGGACGCGGCGGGGCGATTCCCTCCAATGCAAAGCTAATCGCATTCCCTTCCGCCATCCCAACCCAAATGGGAAGGAGATCCACGTTTTGTTCATCTCTCAAAATAACGATTTGGGCCTCCGTATTTGGATCGGATACCACGCCTTGCACTTTTATGGGAATATTCATCAATCAATCCAACGCGTTAAGGGAGTTTCCGGATCAGGCCCCGACTTGCAGTCTCAATCGCCCTTTCAAAACTCACCGGGGCGCGGGGGAAAAAGAAAAGAAGATATCCGCGCGACTCCCCCGTCCCCTCCCATATAATGTCTCCGATTTCAATATCCCAGATGCGGCCTCGAATACGGACATGGGTTGCTCCTTCCACAATCGCGACCTGCTGGAGCTCGGTTTGGAGAACAAAACGTGTACCGAAGACTTTTTTAAATTTTACAAGATCCCCTTCCTCCACAACCTTCCCAAACGGGCTCTCTTTTTCAAGTCGTTGGAAAAAAGGGTACAGATCCGCCTCTTTTAATCTGGAAAGCCCTTCTTCAGGAGAAATGAGCTCCATTGGCTGACGCATCTCTGTCAGGGCTTTAAAAAAAATCGCCTCGGCGGACTGAACATAATCGTGATTGCGCCCTTTCGCAACCATTGGCAAGACTGCAAGCGTCGACTTCGAGAGCACGTCGGTCTTGATAATGCCCCTACGATAATTTTCACGCGAGAGATCGCTAATGCCAACACAGCCTATAAAAAGGAACGGGAGAAAAACAAAAACGATGCCTTGGATAAGAAGGACCGCGCTCCTTCCTTGTGTGACGTTATGTGTCATATTTTCCAAAATCTTCGGGCCTTAAGTTATCGAGCCAGCGATCCAACTCTTCCGAGCTCTGTTTTTTTATGACCTGCTCGGCGGCGAAAATAGGGGCATCCGTTCTTAACGCCAATGCGACCGAATCGCTCGGACGGGAATCAACGGCAAATTCGGAATCAAGATAGGTTAAGTGCAGCTTGGAAAAATAGGTATTATCCTTAAGATCGGTGACCACGACGCTGATCACCTTGGCATCCAACGCATCTAACACATTCTTGATCAGGTCGTGGGTCATCGGCCGTTGTGTGAAGACCCCTTCCAATGCAAGACTGATTGCGTTTGCCTCTGTCTTCCCGACCCAGATGGGAAGCACCTCGGTGTTGGCCTCATCCCGGAGAATGATAATATAGGTATTGCTGTAAGGGTCGTAAACAATGCCTCTTACCTTCATTTGGACCAACATCAATCCGAACCCCTGAATGATGTATAAGGAATGCCTGACACTATCAAGTTGTTGAAAACTCGGTTTAAAAACAGATGTTGATAGTTACTGATAAAATTTTCACCTCGAATATCGGATCCAGCGGTCGAGATGGATCCATCCGCGGTGGTGGAAGGTCTCATTGGAGGGTTTTCTCCCTTTCCTATCCTCATCTCCTCACCACGACTGGTTGAGGCAACAGTCTTGCCATCCGCAAGAGGTTATACGCCGCACCGACCCACCAGGCCGAAAGTTAGGTCCTGTCCCTTGTATCGGGTCTTCCGGAATCCTCCGATCGTCTCCACCCATCCGAAGATCTTTTTCACCCGTTTTCGGATCCGTTGGCTGACTTGATAGGTGGCATGTCGGGTAGTCCGGCCATCGAGGACGGAGCCACCCCGTCGTTTGGTATTGGCGGCCACATGGGGGGTGATCTTTCGACTTCGAAGCATCGCGATAAAGTCATGGGTGTCGTAGCCCTTGTCTGCTCCCAGAGTTTGGGAGCCTTCTGCGCTTGCGCGCCTGCCGTTTGAGCAGGCGCTTCGGCCCCCTCCCGCTCCAACGTCCCTGTTACCGGTCGTCACATGCAAATCCACCAGAAGCCCGTTTCGGTTCTCCATCAAGGCATACGCCCCGTAGCAGAGCTTCGCCTCTTTTCCCGCCCCCTTACGCATCAGCCGAGACTGGGAATCGGTCGTGCTCTGATGCGTAGCATAGGACCGCTTCTCCCCGTGAAAGTCCACTGCGGGATTACGGGAACCCCCATCGGTAAAACGGTCATCGGGATCCTCCCCCTTGGGCCGAAAGCTCTTCAATCTGGCCTACGCCTCGATCAATGTCCCGTCCACCGTGAAGCGTTCCTCGCTCATCAGCCCCAACGAATGGGCTTGGCCGACAACGGCATCGAAAAACAGGCGCTCCACCTCGTGTTGCATCAACCGCTCCCGGTTCTTGCTGAACACCGAGTGATCAAAGATGTTCTCGATCAGATTCATGTCCAGAAACCAGCGGAACAGCAGATTGTAGTCCAACTGTTCGCAAAACTGCCGCTCGCTTCGGATCGAGTACAACGAAATGAGCAACAGCGATTTGAGCACGGCTTCCGGGGGAATAGAGGGCCGTCCGGTATCGGCATACATCCGGTCAAAACCGGGTACAACAGGACCAGCTCCTGGTCTGCCAGGGCTTTGATTATTCGAATCAGGTGATCCGGGGAAACCCGTTGCTCGGCCGAAACCAACGACAGTAGGGTCATCTGTTTGTCCGGAATTCCTCGCATGGACGAGGCCTCTTTATGAAGAATTTTCGGTATTATACCATGCTCGAATCTCTATTGAACCTCAAAAATGAGATCTTTTCAACCTGCTATAGGTTTGTCCATCTGTAACCAAAAAATCGAAAATGTCCTCAGCCATTCGCTGATTACCTTCTTTATTTGGATGAGGATCGGTATTAAAGCGGGTGTAAGTACGCTTGTTTGGAATCATCAATGCGCCAATTCGACTAGCTATATCTGTGATACGGTGGATATGCCGATAGAAATAGATAGGATAGCGTTTGCCCTTCCAAATGATCACATCGCGACCCACATCATCCTCTACTATTCTATGCCAACGTTTCTCCCAAGCCAAATGTCCTTCCTCAACCCCATTAAATAGGCAAAAGATCGCCGAACTTTGCTTAGAGAGTCGGCTCATTTCATCAACGAGCTTTTCATACAATAGCCATGCTGCTTCCACCTCGACACTACCTTTTTCCGAAACGTGGTGGGGAAAGTATGGAGTAGTCGGATCGGTAGGGTATGCCTCCCACCAATACCCACCATCGTTACGAACACTTTTTTTATTTTCATTTTTCGCAAAATCCCCAGTAATACGCTCACTAAATTTATGTCGTACAGCATTGGTATAAAACACAATATGACTTTTCAATAACCATTTTTTTAGCCGTGTTATAAATAGACTTCTTCGCAATTGTTGAAGAGGCACTTCATGCAATTTTAGCCTTCCATCAACGAGCTCAAAGCGAAAAGGTTTCTTGTCGGCCATATCACCTACAGGAAGATTATCCGTCAAGTCATTCAAATCGAATTGGCTTATCACAATATCAGGTTGATAAGAAAGACCAGAGTGCTTCAATGCCATAAGAGCCGCATCAGTACCCCACCCTCCATAACCTATAGCAATGATTTCTGCATTGAATCCTGCACGAATCAGAAGATGTTCCAAGACACGTGGATAGGTATGTTTCAAGGGTACCATGCCAAAAGTATTAGAATCCCCTAGAATCAGAATCCGGACAATGCCTGGTTTTTTCTTTGGTTCGTGTTCGACATCTTTCCAACCACCTGAGTTTGCCCTAGACAAAAATTTTTCATGCGTATCCGGATCCCACTGGCTAATTTCATAACCTGGCGCATAACCCCATCCGTAGATAAGTGCATTTGGTGCTGAAATGTCATACGTTCCTACATTGAACACACGAATGGGCATTGCTACTCTAAGTGCTAATTCTGCAAGAGTGAGGCTTACGATACAGCTCAAAACGCATAGAAGCAATGATAAGACAGCTTTATGATTAAGCTTTTTCATTTGGGTAATCGACATAGAAAACCCATATGCTGGCATTGTTCTTGAGCATTTGCAATCGATAGAGGTTCATTCTGTTGTAGCCATGCAATGTTGTCCGGAGGTTCATTCGCTAAGCAGTCTTTAAGTTCACTTTTTTCATAAATGGACTCCATCATCCTTGCCATGGCTTCTGAACGAAACCGAGCCAGCACGAGGCTTTTATAAACAATCTCAATGTTCCCATCCGTACAGTTGTAGTAACACTTCCACCTTTTGCTTGGACAAGGGACTCCAATGCAAGACTGATTGCGTTTGCCTCTGTCTTCCCGACCCAGATGGGAAGCACCTCGGTGTTGGCCTCATCCCGGAGAATGATAATATAGGTATTGCTGTAAGGGTCGTAAACAATGCCTCTTACCTTCATTTGGACCAACATCAATCCGAACCCCTTAATGTATACGGAAGACCTGACACTGGGTGTTCTGAACAAGCGCATAAGAAAACGCTAAAGTTACAACGCCTTACAAAATACCCCCCAATTACATGTGAATTTATCACTTTCCAGAATTTATTGTCAACGAATAGGGGCCAGCCTCTTAATGCGTCTTATTTCCCATTGAAACAGCCCAGTCTAAGTTTTTATATGCCTCTTAGTTATGTTACAATAGCTTTTCCGAACTTAAGGTTCAACGACCAATGGCTCACGCCCTTTTTTTAAAGCTAACCCTTTTATGCTACTTCTTGGGCACAGGTTTCTTTCTCTATAACTTATGGGATAAAAAGGGGGAATCGCCCGCTTCACCAACAGGCCCTCTCTCCTTAAGCCAAAAGCTGGCCGTGGCCGTCACGGGAGGTGGGTTCTTATGCCATACCCTGGCGTTAGCCGGCCGGATTAAAGAGGCAGGGTATGTCCCCTTTACAAGCCCCCATGAGGCGATCTCATTTTTCTCATGGGCCATGGTCCTTGTTTTTTTTCTTGTTGAGTTCCGCTATCATATCTATATATTAGGCTCTTTCATCCTCCCGCTCGCTTTTCTATCGCTGATATCGGCCGCCGCCCTGCCGGATGAACATCGCGCTTTAGACGCCACGTTAAGGAGTGCCTGGCTGGGGATCCATACAACTCTGTCATTGCTTGGGATTGTCGCTTTTGCGATTGCTGCTATTTTTGGAATAATGTACCTGCTCCAGGAAAGGTTCCTTAAATCCAAACAATTTAATTCGCTCTACTATAAGCTCCCCTCGCTCGATCTGCTTGACCAGTGGAATCAAAAGACCATCCTGATGGGATTTCCTCTCCTCACACTGGGAATTATCTCAGGGGCCTTATGGGCGCAGTACACCTTTGGCTCGTTCTGGTCATCCAACAACCCCAAGCAGGCCCTTGCCCTAGGCACATGGTTTTTTTACCTGATCGTGTTACATGGGAGAATCACCATCGGTTGGAGGGCAAGGAAGGCGGCCCATTTGGCCATCATCGGTTTTGTGGGGGTCATTTTTATTTTCGTCTCTCTGGCATAGAACCATGGATATTGTCATCGTTGGCCTAAATCATAAAACGGCGCCGGTTGAAATCAGGGAGCGTCTGGCCATTTCCGAAAAGGAGATCGGCGGGGCACTCTACCGATTGAAATCGAATCCGGTGATTCAAGAGGGGCTCATTGTGTCAACCTGCAACCGGGTTGAAATCTGCGCTGTGGTTAAAGATACAAGAGAAGGGTTTGAGGCGATTAAAAACTTTCTGATGCAGCATCAGCCTGAAATTCCACCAGAGGAACTGACGCCCTGTCTTTACATGTATTCCGCCGGTGACAGCCTGCGCCACCTTTTTAGGGTCGCATCGAGCCTCGATTCGATGATTGTGGGGGAGCCGCAAATTTTAGGGCAGATCAAAGACGCCTTTGACGCCGGCATGCTGCATAAGACAACGGGCGTCATTCTTAATAAGGTGTTCAAAAAAGCGATTTCGGTTGCGAAGCGGGTTCGGACCGAAACCAGGATTGCCGACCATGCGGTTTCTATCAGCTTTGCCGCTGTTGAACTTGCCAAAAAGATCTTTGGAAGCCTTCATCAAAAATCGGTATTGTTAATCGGCGCCGGCGAGATGGCGGAGCTCGCGGCGCGCCACTTTGTGGGCAATGGGGTTGCATCCATTTTTATCGCAAACCGCAGCTATGAACGGGCCTTGGAGTTGGCCAAGGCGTTCAACGGCGTTCCGGTTCCGTTTGAGAATTTTGTTTTCGAGATGGCAGAATCAGACATTGTCCTCTGTTCTGCCGGCGCCCCGCACTATTTGATCCGAACCGACATGGTCGCGAAGGCCATCGCCGCACGGGAGAACAGGCCGATCTTCCTCATTGATATCTCGGTTCCCAGGAATATCGATCCAGAAGTCAACCAACTCGACAACGTCTTTCTTTACGATATCGATGACTTAAAACTCTCTGTTGAGGCCAACATCCGGTCTCGCGAGGCGGAGGCGCTCAAAGCGGAAGATATTGTGACGGAGGAGATTGCGCGGTTTTCCCGCTGGCTAAAATCGTTGGATGCGGTTCCGATGATTGTTGCCATTAAAGATCGCGCGGAAGAGATTCGCAGGTCAGAGTTGAAGAAAGCGGTGGTCGGCCTAACAGAACTCACAGAAAAAGAGCACGAGGCGTTAGAATACCTTACAACCTCCATTGTGAACAAATTATTGCACGTCCCGCTAAGCGTTCTTAAAGAAGAGGCCCACTCCACCAATGGGAACATGATTTTAGAGACGGCGCGAAAACTGTTCCGTCTGGAGGAAATCCCCTCCGGCAAGAAAACCGGGAAAAGCCCTCGGCAAGCGAAAGAGGCATAGGCTACTCCAGATTTTTATTGATCTTGAGGAAACAGCTATGGTATGGTACTGCCTGTCTCTTACTAAAATAGGGTAGAGTAGTTTTTACGCCGCTTCTTATCAGAGGAGTTTGGTAAGGGATGAAGGGGCAGTATCACACTTAAGAAACGGATTGGAGAGAAAAATGATTAAAGGTAAGGTAAAATGGTTTAACAACAGCAAGGGTTATGGATTTATCACGCGTGAAGATGGGGGCGCAGATGTTTTCGTCCACTTTTCCGCCATTTCCACTGAAGGCTATAAAAGCCTTGCAGAAGGGAATGCTGTTGAGTTTGAAGTGACCCAAGGCCAAAAAGGCCCTCAAGCAGTCAATGTGAAGTTATCTTCCTAAGATTACTTGATCAAGTTGCCCCGTTATAGGTAATAGCGGGGCAACTTCTTTTTCACCCATCCTCCCCATCTGAAATATACCTGCGGTAATGTAAAACCTTGGGTGTAAAATAAGCAGCTTACACCTATGTAGGGAATTACCACCAGCGACAGAACAGTTTCAACATTTTGTGCCCCACGTAAAAGAGACTTTTTGGAGCGATGTGAGGAGTGGAAAGACCCCGCCCTCAACACTTTTACACAGGCAACCTGACATCACCGCCCATCCCCTCTGTTTGACTCCTTATCAGATGGGGTGGTAGGATGAAACGGCTTGTTTTATACGGAAAATCTCGAATCCTAAGGAATGGATCTATCAATAATCGATTTATAAAAGCCTGCCGGCGCGAGCCCGTTGATTGCACCCCTGTTTGGTTTATGCGACAGGCAGGCCGTTATATGAAAGACTTTCGAAGCCTGCGTGAAAAATATTCCCTTTTGACGCTTTGTAAGACACCGGATCTCGCCGCAGAGGTGACCCTGCAGCCAATCAACCGCTTTGATCTGGACGCGGCCATTATCTTCTCCGATATCTTGCTTCCCTTAGAGCCGATGGGGCTCTCTCTGGAATTTATCAAAGGAGAGGGACCTGCCATTCAAAATCCGATCAGGAACGAAAAGGCAGTAGAGGCATTGCGCCCCGTTTCCCCAAACGAAGATCTTAAGTTTGTGATGGAAGCGATCCGTCTCGTCCGACGAGATTTAAAAATTCCCCTGATTGGTTTTTCCGGCGCGCCATTTACGTTGGCAAGCTATATGATTGAAGGGGGACACTCGCGGAACTACCTTGAGACGAAACGGATGATGTATGGCGCCCCGCATCTATGGGATCGACTGATGACCCATCTTACCCATGTCCTGGCCGACTATCTGATTGCACAAGTAAACGCAGGGGCGCAGGCGATTCAAATCTTTGATAGTTGGGTGGGCGCCCTTGCCCCCGAAGATTACCGCGTCTATGTTCTCCCTTACATGAAGTCCCTTTTCTCTGCCCTCCAGAAATGCGAGACCCCTCTCATTCATTTTGGGACCGGAACCGCCACGCTTCTTGCGATGCAAAAAGAGGCGGGAGGGGATGTCATTGGATGCGATTGGAGAATTCCCTTGGATAAGGCATGGGAATTATTGGGTAACGATGTTGCTGTGCAAGGGAATCTTGATCCCGTTGTTCTTTTTGCCCCCCCCTCGGAAATTGAGAAAAGGGTGGACGATATCTTGCGAAAGGCCGCAAACCGACCTGGACATATTTTTAATTTGGGTCATGGGGTTCTGCCAGAGACCCCCATCGAGCATGTCGAGGCTGTGATCGAAATGGTGCATAAGAAAAGCGCTCGCTGAAGAGAAATGGATGAGGGACAGACGTGATGTCGCATAAAAAAGTTGCCGTTCTCTTGATGGCCCACGGAGGGCCCGACTCCCTCGATGATGTGGAACCGATCCTCCGCCATATCATGAAAGAGCGTATGCCGTCTCTGGAAGTGGTGAGTCAAATTAAAGAACGCTATCGCCTGATTGGGGGAAAATCGCCCCTTCTGGAAATAACGCAACGACAGGCAAAAGCGCTTGAGGCCACCTTAAACGGGTCTGGAGGACCCTTTTGTGTGTATATCGGAATGCGGCACTGGACGCCATTCATCCATGAGGCCGTCCGTCAGATTCTGGACGACCCTCCTTGTTGTTTAATTGCAATCACCCTTGCGCCCCACTACTCAAAAATGAGCGTAGGGGCTTATATCCGATCCCTGGAGGTGGCATGGGAGTCTGCCAAGTCCTCCTTGCCTCTGGTAACCGTTGAAAGCTGGGCCGACCATCCCCTGTTGCTGGACACCTTTTCAGAAAAGATCACAGAGGCATTACGGGCCTATCCAGAGGAAGTTCGGAGCACGGTACCGATCCTCTTTACAGCCCATTCTCTGCCGGAGAGGGTTTTGTCTGAAGGGGATCCCTATCCACAAGAGTTGGGGAAAACCGTGGAGGGCGTTGTAAAACGGCTTGGCATCCCAACATGGCACTTCGCCTATCAAAGCCGTGGGATGTCTCCTGGTAAGTGGCTTGGGCCCGATGTTGCCGAAATGATCCACACGCTGGCAGAAAAGGGCGAGAAACATCTTCTTATTGTTCCAATCGGGTTTGTCGCTGACCATGTTGAGATCCTCTATGACATCGACATTTTCTACAGGAAAATTGCCGACGAGAGAGGTCTTCTGCTTCACCGGACAGAATCGCTCAATGTGTGCCCCCTTTTTATTAAGACCCTGGCTGCGGTTGTCCATGCGCACCTGCCTCTCCATAGCGAGCAGGCGATCTCAAGCCTTCATCCGCTGTAAAAATGAATCGTAAGAAAGTCGTCATTGTGGGGGGTGGGATCACAGGCCTCTCCTGCGCCTATTTCCTTCAAGAGAAAATCAGGGAGGGTCGATTTCCAATCGATTGTCTCTTAATTGAATCTGAAAAGGGCGTGGGCGGAAAGATCGTTACAGAGCGGACAGATGATTTTATCATCGAGGGGGGTCCGGATTCTTTTATTACCCAGAAGCCGTGGGGGCTGGAACTCTGCGAACGGCTGGGATTGACCGACCAACTCATTAAGACCCATCCGGTTGAGAATGCAATTTATATCCTCTGCAATGGAAAACTGACACCGCTCCCCGCCGGTTTCAACTTAATGGTTCCTGGCCGATTCACCCCGTTCTTGTGGACACCGCTCATTTCGCCATTCGGAAAGGTTCGGATGGGGCTGGACCTCATTATTCCAAGAAGGGACGATACGGGCGGAGAAGACGAGAGCATCGCCTCATTTGTTCGGAGGAGACTGGGAGAGGAAGCGGTCCGTCAGTTCGCCGAACCTATCTTGGCGGGGATCTATGGGGGGGATGTCGAGCGGCTTAGTCTGCTGGCGACCTTCCCGCAGTTTTCCACCTTGGAGCGCTCTTTTGGGAGTTTGATCTGGGGGATGTTGATGCAACGTTGGGATGCCGCTCAAAAAGGAATTCGAAAGGAGAATTGGACCTTATTTGTAACGCTGAAAGAAGGGCTCGGGAGTCTGACCCGGTCACTTAAAGAGCGGCTGAAGGACGTTTCCATTTATACCGGCCAAAGGGTAACCGCCCTCTCTCCAAGAGAAAAGGGATATGAGGTTCGTTTAGGAAATGAGACGCTTCTTTCGGACGCGGTGGCGGACGCGGTGGTTATTACAACCAACGCCAGCGTCGCTTCTGATTTGATCAGGGGGTGGGACCCGCATCTTGCCGCTTCCCTTGGCGAAATTGAATATGTTTCGACCGCAACCGTCTCGCTCGGATTTCGAAAGGAGGATGTGGTCCATTCCTTGCGCGGTTTTGGTTTTGTGGTTCCTCGTTTGGAAAACCGAAAGATTTTGGCAGCGACATGGACCTCCACAAAATTTCCGGGACGGGCACCGGCGGGACATGTGTTGGTTCGCGTGTTTATAGGAGGAGTTCATCAAGGGCAATGGGTGGAGCATGATGACGCGACACTTGTTTCAATCGCACGCAAGGAGTTGCGAGACATCCTCGCCCTTCAGGCCGAACCGACGGTTACGAGGGTTTTTCGTTGGATGAAAGCGAATCCGCAGTACAACGTCGGCCATCTGGAGCGAATCAAAAGGATCGAACAACAGTCTGCTACCCATCCGGGCCTCTTCCTCGCGGGCGCCGCTTACCGAGGGGTCGGCATCCCCGATTGTATCCACCAGGGGATGGAAGCTGCGGACGGGATTGGACGGTTTTTCGGATGGCATGGGCGACACGAATCACCCGTGTAAGAAAGGCAACATCGTGGACCCTAATAATATGCGCCCCCTGAAAGATGGCGATGGCCGCCGCCGCGGCTGTCCCTTCCAGCCGTTCAGAGACGGGGAGGTTGAGAATCTGACCGATAAATGATTTTCGGGAGGGGCCGACGAGCAACGGCACGCCGAGGTCGGCGAAGGAATCAAGGTGGCGGAGAATCGTGAAGTTGTGTTTCGCCGTCTTCCCGAAACCGATTCCAGGATCAATGACAATCCGGTTTTTGGGAATGCGGCACACGATCGCTTTTTTTATTTGTCTGTCCAAAAACTGGTGGATTTCGTCAAGCAGATTGTGATACCGAGGACGACGCTGCATCGTTTGGGGTGTCCCCTTCGCGTGCATGATGACGAGGCCGCTCTTTTTGTCTGCGGCGATGGAAAACATTTCAGGATCCCGGGTAAAACCGCTGACATCGTTTATAATTGAAGCCCCCGCGTTAATCGCTTCCCTGGCCACCTCTGATTTAGTCGTGTCGATGGAAAGTGGAATTGTAAGCCGTTTCGCAAGTTTCTCAATAACAGGAAGGACTCGCCTGCACTCTTCCTTCACAGAGACAGGGGGTGCTCCTGGCCTCGTTGACTCTCCTCCAACGTCGATCATATCGGCTCCGGCCTCCTCCATGCGTAGGGCGTGATCGACAGCGCGTTCGACGTTGGAAAATCTGCCTCCATCCGAAAAGGAATCGGGAGTGACGTTTAAGATTCCCATGACCTGCGGCCGTCTCGCACAGGAGATGCGGTAGGAGCCGCAATGCCAATGACCCGTTAATTTTAGGGGAGGATGGCGCAAGAAGACTCCCGAAGGAGTCTTCTCCTCATTAAAACTTTCCATCATGTAAGGCAAACCTTATGCCGATAAGGCGGAGACGGAGGGAGAGGTCGTGGAGGGTATGGTTGATTGAATGATCTTCTCGATCATGGAGGCGTCGAGTGACTCTTTTTCTAATAAGGCGGTTGCCAGGGCTTTTAACGCCTTCATGTTATTTGAAATCAGGGACTTGGCCCTCTCATAATTTTCGGTAACCAGGCGCTTGACCTCTTTGTCAATCTCAATGGCCGTATGTTCAGAGTAATCCCGATGCTGCGATATCTCTCGGCCCAGAAAGATCTCCTGCTCTTTTTTCCCAAAAGTAAGCGGGCCCATCTTTTCGCTCATTCCCCATTCACAAACCATCTTTCTGGCCAGGTCTGTCGCCTTCTCGATATCATTTCCTGCCCCTGTTGTTATGTGATTTAAAACCAACTCTTCGGCCACACGGCCGCCCATCATGATCGCAAGGGTATTATAAAGATATTCCTTTTTATAGTTGTGTCGATCGTCTATAGGCAACTGCATCGTAACTCCCAACGCCCGACCCCGAGGAATAATAGTCACCTTATGAATGGGGTCCGTCCCGGGCAGAAGTTTTGCCACAAGGGTATGTCCTGCCTCATGATAAGCGGTGGTCTCCTTTTCGTCTTCGGAGAGCACCAGGCTTCTTCGTTCAACGCCCATGAGGACTTTGTCTTTAGACGCTTCAAAATCAGACATATCGACCGCTGTTTTCCCCTTTCGGGCCGCCAGCAGCGCCGCTTCATTGACGAGGTTTTCAAGGTCTGCCCCTGCAAAACCGGGGGTTCCACGCGCCACAATATCGAGCCCCACATCTTCCGTCATCGGTATCTTCTTTGTGTGAACCTTTAGGATTTCACCACGTCCTCTCACATCGGGGCGGTTGACGACGATCTGACGATCAAACCGACCGGGACGAAGAAGCGCGGGGTCCAGGACATCAGGCCGATTGGTGGCCGCAACCAGGATCACCCCTTCGTTCGTTTCAAAGCCGTCCATCTCGACTAAAAGCTGGTTTAAGGTTTGTTCCCGTTCGTCATGCCCGCCGCCCAAGCCGGCGCCGCGATGTCGGCCCACGGCGTCAATTTCATCAATAAAGATAATGCAGGGGGCATGTCTTTTCCCCTGATCAAAAAGGTCCCGAACGCGTGAGGCGCCCACCCCCACAAACATCTCCACAAAATCGGATCCGGAAATGGAAAAGAAAGGGACGCCCGCTTCCCCCGCAATCGCTTTTGCCAATAGGGTTTTGCCTGTTCCCGGAGGTCCAATCACCAGCACACCCTTTGGAATACGCCCACCCAGCTTTTGAAATTTGGGCGGATCTTTAAGGAACTCGATAATCTCCTCCACCTCCGCCTTGGCCTCATCAATGCCCGCGACGTCGGAGAAAGTGATCTTCTTCCGATCTTCCGGGAGGAGCCTGGCCTTGCTTCTTCCAAAAGATAACGCCTTGTTCCCACCCATTTGCATCTGCCGCATAAAGAAGATCCAGAGTCCCAGGAAGAGGACGAAAGGCCCCCACGTCATCAAAAATGTAATGTACCACGGCGGCTCTTCCGGCGGTTTGGCCGTGATGCGGACGTTTTTCTCCCGCAGCGTTTTTACCAAATCGGGATAACTGGCGATATAAGTTCTAAATTTTGTTCCGTTCCCTAAGACGCCACTAATGTGGTTGTCCCTGATCGTAACCTCTGTCACCTCTCCTTTTTCTGTCTTTGACATAAAGTCAGAAAAAATAAGCTCATCTTCTATCGGGCGAGAAGAAATGTTGAAGAGATTAAAAAGGAGGATCATCAATAAGGCGACGCCAATCCAAACAGCCAGGCTTTTAACGCGTGGATTCATCCGGTTATCTCCCTTTCTCGCTATATTCCGTCTCTAGTCTAACATAACTTTTGTCGGCTGACAATTGATTAAATAGAACATTGATTAAATAGAACTTTTTCACTCTTCTTGCACTTTATCCAACACGGCAATATAAGGGAGATTCCGATATTTGTTTTCGTAATCGAGCCCGTAGCCAACCACGTACTTGTTCGGAATGGTAAAACCAATATAATCAATGACCACATCTATCTTACGTCGATGGGGTTTGTTAAGAAGCGCAGCGAATTTCAGCGATTTTGGTTTTCGTTCCATGATTTTCTCTTTCAGGAAAGCGATCGTATGGCCTGAATCAACGATATCTTCGATGACAAGGATATCTTGTTCGACTAAGTCTTGGGAAATGTCTGAAATAATCTTGATCTGCCCGATGGTTGTATCCTTATCAGCGCAGGTTGAGACAACCAAAAAATCGATACGCAGCGGGAGGGGTGTGGCGCGCGACAGATCGGCGATGAACGCAAATGCCCCCTTCAGGACGCCAATCATCAGGAGGTCTTTGCCTTGATAATCTTCAGCAATCTTCAGGCCAAGTTCTCTAATCCGCTTGCGCATCTCCTCTTGTGTGATGATCGGTTTTCCAAAAATCCTCTCTTCCATGCAACGCTCCTGGGCAACGCTCCGGTGGGTCTCTATACGGGATGGTTATTTTCGATGGTCACGGTTAGGGTCCGCATCGTTTCTCCTGTTGCCTGAAAACGCTCATCCATGCGATGGCCAATGACCCATATAATTCCGCGAGGGCAAGAAAGAAGGGGAACCCACCTCCTTTTCGCGGCGGGGATTTTAGCATCAACGAAGAAATCCTGGAGTTTTTTATGCCGCCCCTTCATTCCGGAGGGGACGAAACGGTCTCCCGGTTGAAAACCCCGGATAGACAAAGGAAGACCGATTGTATCAAAATCAAACGAAGCCGTGCAAGGGGAAAAAAAGGGGTGGGCGCCCGGCTGCAGCGAAAAAATAAGCCGGATGCCCCATTCTGGCAGATCCATTTTCTCACCAAGGGATACGATTTCCACGTCCTGCGGCATCGCCCGGGGAGGAGAAATATTCCTCTCTCCCCCCATCTGCTCCAAAATAAGATCACAGTAGCGTTTCTCAACACGCAGTCTGTTGGGAAGCATACATCTTCCCCCTGTGGGGCCGGGAATAACCTTCGATAAGATCGTGTCGATATGTTTAAAGCCGATACCTTTTAAGTCGTTCTGAAGCGTATTTATCCCCCATCGGAGTATTTTTCGTTGAAGGGCCAAGTGGAGCGATTTTAGTTGGTGGATATCAAAACAGATCGATCTTTCATCCGTTTCAATGTCCAGTTCCTTAATCACTTGCAAGGTCTGCTGCCGCAGGAAATCGCCCTCACTTTGTAATAATTCGACCTCTTTTAGGAGCGCCTCCTTAATTTTCGGGTTATATTGCTCCAATATGGGGAGGAGCGAATGGCGAATCTGATTGCGAAGATAAACCGGCTGAACGTTTGACGGATCTTCGACAAACGCAATCTTTAATCGAGAGAGCTCGAAAAGGATTGTTTCCCGGCGGATCGATAAGAGGGGACGGATAATCAACCCTTCCCGCATCTTCGGGATCGACGCAAGTCCCTCTATTCCAGAACCTCTCAAGAGCCGCATGAGGAATGTCTCGATCTGGTCATCCGCGGTATGGCCAACGGCAATCCACCGCGCGCCGGTATCCCGGGCAACTTGCTTTAAAAACGAATAACGAACTTTTCGCGCCCCTTCTTGTTTTGAAAGGCGCTCTGTTTTGCACATCTCTGGGACAGGAAGCGAGGTTACGGTCACGGGAATATTCCACGACGTGGAGAGCCGTTCTACAAATTGGGCCTCCTTAATCCCCTCCGAACGAAACTGATGGTTTAGGTGGGCGACATGCAACTTGAAGGGGTATTGCCTTAAAAGGTGGAGGAGGCAAACAGAATCGGCGCCTCCGGAAACGGCGACGACAATTTTATCGCCTGTCTTTAAGGGAAAGGCATCGATCGCCCTTTCAAAAATAGCATACAGGGTCGGTTTTGTTTGAGTGGCACCCATCTTTAATCATACTTCATCGTAAATGTGGTGGGCATTCTCTTCGTTCATCCATCAGAAAGTCCGACCACCGTTAGACAGGGACAACGACGCCTATCCTTTCGCCTGCGGCGATAACCCCTCTTTGATTTTGTTCCAGTCGTAAGGGAGGGGAAACCCTTTCCATGGGCCGATCTCTCTAATGATCGCCTTCAGAGATGCGGCTCGGTCGGCGCTTCCCGGATGGGTCAAGAGAAGCGGAATGCGCATCCCCCCCTCGCCCTTTTCCAGTTTTTCAAAAAAGACGATCATTCCCTCGGGATTGATTCTGGCCTTCTTTAAAAGAAGAACCCCTTTTTGGTCCGCCTCGGACTCTTGATCACGGCCAAATTTGAGCGTCCCTAATTCGGCGGCCAACGCTTCCAATGCCCCGCCGCCTAAGCCTCCCATTACGAGATGGAGCGCCGCCTTCCATCCCACCTGGCGCACCATTCCCTTCAGGCTGTGGCGTTGGAGCACATGTTCTATTTCATGCGCAAGGACGCCTGCAACCTCCTCGGCAGAGTCGGCAGCGCGAACCAGTCCGGTCAACACGACCACATGCCCTCCCGGTATGGCAAAGGCGTTTACCGCGGCATCTTCCGCTACATGCCAATGGAACCGATAGGGAGATCCTTCTGCCAACCTTCCCCCGATATCTTCGATCGCCTTGACGATATCCCCAGAGGGTATAAGCTTTAAGCTGGCGCGGGTTTGCTCATAGATCAGATGGCCTAACTTCTCTTCCGACTCAATGGAAATACCCTCAACGATCCAGTCAAGGATGTAATCGGATTGGACCCAGAGAAGCACTGCAAGCAAGATCGGGGCTAAAAACGCAAGGCCAAGCGCAAACCGGCCCAGATGCATTCTGCGTCTTATCCCTGTCACCTCTTTCTTCCACTCCGACAAACGGGAGGAAAGTGACGGCGGGGCATGTAAAACAAATTGTTGCTTCGAGCCTATATCGGATAAGACAAGCGACCAGGGTCCCGTTTCGCCCGCCCAGGTGAGGATCATCTGATCGTGGTCAAATCCTCCCGCCGCAACCTGAATCTGCTCATAAGGAACACGCAGCTCCCTTGGCTCTCCCGACCAGAGGAGAAGCCCTTCTTTTTCCAAGACAACCGCAACCTTTTCTCCTCCGGGAGGAAGGCCGGGGCCAAAACAGTCGGCGTGGATCAAAGACATTGGGCTTAATTATCTCCATCCAGAAGACCGCCCAGGCCGCCCAAAAGGGAGCCTTCCTCGCGCCCTCTCCCTCCCGCGGGCATGGCGCTGTAGATGCGATTGGCCAGCCTCGAAAGAGGAAGGGATTGAAGCCAGATTTTCCCTGGTCCTTGAAGCGTGGCAAAAAAGAGTCCCTCCCCGCCAAAGAGGGCCGACTTGATCTTTCCAACATATTCAATGTCGTAGGTGACGCTGGCCTGAAGCGCTACAATACAGCCGGTATCGACCCGGAGGATTTCTCCCACCGACAGGTTCTTTTCAGAGATGGCTCCACCCGCATGGACGAAGGCAAGACCATCCCCTTCCAACCGCTGCATGATGAACCCCTCGCCGCCAAAAAGCCCTACTCCCAATTTCCGCTGAAAGGCGATACCGACAGAGACCCCCTTCGCGGCACAGAGGAAGGCATCTTTCTGACAGATTATCTGGCCGCCGAGTTCCTTTAGGTGCATCGGGATAATTTTCCCAGGATAAGGAGATGCGAAGGCGACCCGCTTCTTGCCATTCCCTTTATTCAGGAAAACGGTCATAAAGAGCGACTCGCCGGTCAACAACCGTTTCCCCGCCCCCAATAAGGCCCCCATAAGTCCGGAGCGTTTTTGCGATCCATCGCCAAAAATCGTCTCCATTTCAACCCCATTTTCCATATACATCATCCCCCCCGCCTCGGCCACGACGGCCTCATTGGGATCAAGTTCAACCTCAACATACTGCATCTCTGAACCAAAGATCTCATAAGCGACCACATCCATTTTCAGCATAGAATTCTCCTTTAGTCGTTATACCCTAACGATTACGGTTTGTCAGAAAGCCATTCAAGCGGCGCGCCCGCTTTCCTCGCTTCATCGGGAAGCCCCTCGGTCAGCATTCGGATGGCCACGTCACGCCGCAACTGCGCAGCCTTGATCAGCTTTGTCATCCGCAATTTTTCTTTTGCCATGCTTTTTGCCGGTACCCCCTTATGAAACGTCAACTGCCGCATTTCTAATTCCAACGCTTCAATCCGATTGTCGGCATCCCTCTTTTTTTCTTCCCATCTTTTCACCAAATCCCGCCACCAGTTCTTTCCTTTTCCCTCCAGGTCGGTTTTCTGCTCAAATAAGATGCTGGGACGGGATCGAAGGGAATCCCTTTCTCCACGTTCGGAAGAACTCCTCTCCTCCGTTTGACTCCGATATTGTTCTGGAACCTTTTTGAGATCGTCCGCAAAGAAGACGTTTCCGTTCTCATCCTCCCATTTATAGACGACTCCCCCCGCTCCAGAAACGGTCAGAAATATTAGCAATGTCAGCCAGAGAAAGAATTGCCCCGTCCGCCCTGTATTCATTTTTTCTCAGAGTTTGTGAGTTTATTCGTTTTTGAGAAAATAGACCATTGATTCTTTAGGGAAATTCCCTTGAGTTTTTGCGGTTTAGGGTATTTTCCACAAGCGCTCACTCTTGTTCAGGAGGACCTTATCAGTCAAAAGATAACAATGGCGATTCCCATGCAATACCATCCAAACGGCCTTA
>CAYJWQ010000019.1:0-26581 GCA_964373895.1 uncultured Nitrospirota bacterium | reverse complement strand
GGGAGGGGGTTTAGATGACAGGACCAGTTTCTATCGCTGTTCCTGGGTCCTCTATTTCTGGCCTCATTGCGGGGAGTGTGGAAAAAGACTAAGATGCCTCTGTTTCTGGCAATTCTATAAGGCATATTTAGGAGGCGATAGCAGGTTGCCTCAACCCTCCATCAACCGATGGGCGATGATGTCACACGGCGAGATGCTTTACGAAGGGTCCGCCCTGATTGCCGACCCGATTCATGGCTACATCCCTTTTACCGTTTCTCTGGGCGGGACCAAGGAATATACTGAAAAGACGCTGATCGATTCCCGTTGGATGCAGCGGCTTCGCTATATTAACCAGCTTCAATCCGCGCGATGGGTTTATCCTTCCGCCGAGCACTCCCGTTTCGTTCACTCTCTCGGGGCGATGCATCTTGCGGGCCGTTTTGCCAAACACCTTTACCCCTCCCTAAAGGAGGTCGCGCCGGATTGCCCTTCGTTTTGTTTTATCGAGTCGCTCTTGCGCGTTTCGGTCCTGCTCCATGATATTGGTCATGGCCCCTTCTGCCATTTCTTTGATCATAATTTCCTTGATGCGTTTCACTTAACGCACGAGAAGCTGGGTCAGGTCATTATTCAGAAAGAGTTGGCGCATATTTTAAAGCGGATTAAGCGGAGCCCTGGCGGCCTGTTTGCGCCAGGGGAGTCGCTTCGCCCCGAGTACGTCGCTTTTTTGATCCATAAGGATAACACCTACCAAACGCCAAAGGGCTATCCCCGATGGCTCGTCCTGTTAAGGCCGCTCTTTTCCGGAATTTTTACTGCCGATAATCTCGATTATGTGCTTCGTGATTCGTATATGTGCGGGGTGGCCATAGGGCCGGTGGATATTGACCGCCTGATGCACTACACCTTTTTTGCCTCTCAAGGATTGACGGTTCATAAGGCCGGGCTTTCCGCCGTGAGGATGTTTTTAAACGCCCGTTCCTACCTTTATTCCAATGTCTACTATCATAGAACGACCCGATCGTTGGACATCCATTTAAAGGATATATTTCGTGAGACCATGCGCCATGTTTTTCCTTATAATCCGGTTGAACGTCTTGACGCCTACGTTGATTTGACCGACTGGTCGCTCCTTCTTAAAGTAAAGTCCTGGAGGGAATCGAGGTCGAAAGCGAAAAGGGCCCTTTATGAGGAGTGGGAGAAAATTCTTCTTAGAGATGTGAAATGGAAGATGGCGTATGATACGACCTATACCCTTGATGGCGCCGATTTTTGGAAGAAGACGGTGACCCCGGAGCGGTTAGATGCAGAGATACGAAAACGGCTTCCCCGTGGACTTGCGAATTTACCCTTTCGGGTCGATATGGCAAGCCAGGACCCCCGTCCCATTAACCCGCTTTTTATGGGGGAGCGGCAGGTTTATGTCTATAATCCTTCGACCAGGAAGGTGTCCAAAGAGGCCCTAACCGAATGTATTGACGCCCTTCCCGCAATACTGGTCCAGTGCAGAGTTTTTGCGCTGACCCACGATCATGATGCGATCCTTTCACAGGCGGCGGAAGAGATCTTGGCCAAGATGTCGCCCATACTAAAGAAATAACATAGAGAGAGAATACTTGCATCTTGGATGCCCCTTATGATATAAAAAGCCCGAAGTCTGCTTATAAGAGTGGGCGCGTCGTTCGCCCATTTTTTATTTTAGGGGACGGCTGATCGCATCAGCAGGGTCTTGTGATGGAAAAAAGGATACAGGTGGCGAAGATCAAGGAGATTGCCGATCCGATCCTGGCGTCTCTTGACGTGGAACTGGTGGATATTGTCTATGCAGGTTCGGCGCAAAACGCCATCTTGAGAATTTTTATTGATAAAAAAGGGGGGGTGTCGTTGGATGACTGCGAAAATGTGAGCCGGCATCTGGCGCACGCCTTTGATTTGGAAGATGTTATTTCGAGTAGATATACCCTTGAGGTGTCGTCTCCCGGGATCAACCGGAGGCTTAATAAGAAAGAGGACTACGCGCGGTTTCTCGGGGACAACGTAAAAATAAAAACGGCGATCTCCATCGAAGAGCGGCGCGTGTTTACGGGACGCCTTTGTGGTCTTGATGGAGATGCGGTACGCATTGATACAGGCGAAAAAGAGGCGCGTACGATTCCTTTTAACCAGATTTTAGAGACCCGTTTGAATGTTGTTTAAGCGTATTTTGTAAAGAGAGCCTTGTCTTATCAAGGGCTGGGAGTTGAGAGATGAATCGTGATCTCCTGTCTGTAATCGATCAGATTGGAAAAGAAAAAGGAATAAAGAGCCAGAAGATTATTGACGCGGTGGAGTCGGCCCTCCTGACCGCGGCCAGAAAGAAATATGGGCTGGTTGAAAATGTCCAGGTGCGTCTCGATCCAACGTCAGGCGAGATCGAGGTTGTCTGCCTAAAGAAGATTGTCGAAAATGTGGAAAATCCGAAAAGCGAAATTTCCTTAGAGGAGGCGAAGAAAACGGATGATTCCGCGGAGTTAGGGGATGAGATCGGTTTTCTAATGGAAATGGAGGATCTCGGCCGCATTGCCGCCCAGACGGCGAAACAGGTTATTTTTCAGAGGGTCCGCGAGGCGGAGTGGGAATCGGTGCACCGTGAGTATTCCATTCGCCAGGGGGAGATTGTCAGCGGAATGATTCTGGGCCAGGAGCGGAAGAACTATATTGTAGAGCTCGGAAAGACCGAGGCGATTCTTCCGTATAGAGAGCAGGCCCCAAAAGAGAATTACCGCCGCGGAGACCGCATACGCGCCTATCTGCTTGAGGTGCTCCCTTCCGCGAAAGGGCCGCAGCTTGTTTTGTCCAGAACCCATCCTGATTTTGTCGCGAAGTTGTTCGCGATGGAGGTGCCGGAAATATCGGAGGGGGTTGTGAGCATTAAGGGTGTCGTCCGAGAGGCGGGAGACCGCACTAAAATTGCGGTCTGTTCGAAGGATGCCGCGGTTGATCCGGTGGGGGCTTGCGTTGGCGTGAGAGGCTCGCGCGTCCAGGCGGTCGTCCGTGAATTAAAGGGAGAGAAGATCGATATTATCACATGGACCGACGACCCGCGGACTTTTATCGGGGAGGCATTAAGCCCCGCCGTTATTGAGAAGGTTGGCATTAACGAGGCTGAAAAATCGGCCATGGTAGTCGTTTCTGATCAACAGCTTTCCCTGGCGATCGGCAAGAAGGGTCAGAATGTCCGTCTGGCATCCAAGTTAACCGGCTGGAAGATTGATCTCATTAATCAGGGAGAATACGAGAAGGAACGCGCCAAGGAGCGGGAGCAGGAAATTGCGGCTGCGATTCTCCATGAGCAAAAGATACAGCAGGACGCGCAGGATGTACAGATAACCCTCCAGGATCAGATCCAAGATCAGGGGGATCAGCAGGAGAATACAGAGGAGAATCTTAAGGCAGGACCAGATGAGAGTTTTTGATCTAGCAAAAAAGGTTGGGATTCCGAGCAAGGATCTGCTCGTACTCATGGGGACGCTCGGAATCAACGTGACCAACCATATGAGCTCCGTCAGTGAAGATGATCTCCAGAAGGTGCTCAAAAAGACACAACGGCCAGGTCTGAAACCGAAAGAAAAGAAGGGAAAATCGGGCAAGGAAGTAATCACCATCTCCCCGCCCCCTCCGATTGTAGAAAAGAAATCGCGTGTCTTAATCAAGAAAAAATCGGTTGTAGAAGAACCCCAGCCCATTTTAATTGCTCCGCAGGAGACGCATAAAGAGACTGAACCTGTTTTAACCTCCGCGCCCTCCTCTTTGGAAGAGGGGCAGACTGGGCAGGAGGCCGCGTCGCTTCAGAGAGAAGAAGGCGAGGCCCCCCCTCTTATGGAAAAAACGGCGGTCGCCCCGTCCGGGGAGACGCAAGCGGTTCAAAAAGGGCCGGATGTTAAATTAGATGGGACACCCACCGAGAAGAAGGTGGATAAAAAGAAGCTCCGGCAGGACAGCAAAAAGGAGATTCTTAACAAATTCATAGAAAGAGAAACAAAGATGCAGAAGGTGCAATGGGATGGGGCGGTTATTCCAGATGTTGACGCGGGCGCCGAATCCACCGCGGAAGTGAGAAAGTGGCAGGATTTTAAACCGATTCATCGAAAAGATCATAAAAAGGGACAAAGGAGGTCCCAGGGCGCTCCGATTGGAATCACACAGCCGCGCCGTAAAGTCATCAAGCTATACGAGGGGCTGACGGTTAAAGAGTTTTCGGAATTAACGGGGCAAAAGGTGCCGACCTTGATCTCGAAGTTAATGGAAGCGGGGAAAATGGCAACCATTAATCAGCCGATTGATCTCATTGAAGCGGCCGTTATCGCTGAAGGTTTTGGGATTAAAACGGAGTTTGCATCCAAGCAGACGGAGGAAGAGATGCTGCATCATCCGGATCAGGATGATCCATCGCTGCTTCAACCACGTCCTCCCGTGATCACGATTATGGGACATGTGGATCATGGAAAGACCTCCCTCCTCGATGCGATCCGACTCACGAAAGTGACGGAGGGGGAGGCGGGAGGGATCACGCAGCATATTGGGGCCTATACAGTGACCGTTGGCGATAAAAAGGTGACGTTTTTGGACACCCCGGGGCATGAGGCCTTTACGGCGATGCGCGCGCGCGGCGCCAAGGTGACCGATATCGTGGTATTGGTGGTCGCGGCAGATGATGGGGTGATGCCGCAGACCATTGAGGCAGTCAATCATGCGAAGGCGGCCAATGTTCCGGTGATCGTGGCGATCAATAAGATTGATAAGCCGGACGCCAATCCAGAGCGCGTGAAAAATGCCCTGGCTGAATTTGAATTAATCCCAGAGGAATGGGGTGGTAAAACGATTTTTGTCGAGGTCTCCGCGATAAAACGGCTGGGATTGGAGCATCTTCTTGAAATGATTCTTTTGCAGGCGGATGTGCTGGAGCTCAAAGCCAATCCGAACAAGATGATGACCGGAACGATTGTTGAGGCAAAAATTGACCGGGGGCGGGGGCCGGTCGCAACCGTTCTCGTCCAAGAGGGGACATTGAAGGTGGGCGATGTCTTTATCACGGGGGTCCATTTTGGAAAGGTGCGGGCCCTTATTAATGACCAGGGACTGAAAATCGCTTTGGCCGGACCTTCAATGCCGGTGGAGGTAATCGGTCTGGAGGGCGTTCCCCTGGCGGGTGACACGTTTGTCGCCGTTCTGGATGAGCGTATGGCCAGAGATATCACAAATAGCCGGACAGAACGTCAAAGAATGGTCTCGCTTTCGCAATATCGTCGCGCGACGCTGGATGATCTTTACCAGGGAATTAAAGAGGGTATCGTAAAAGAATTAAAATTGGTGATTAAAGCTGATGTTCAGGGGTCAAGCGAGGCCCTTCAATCCTCTTTAGAGAAGATCATCTCTCCTTTAGTGAAAGTGGTGATTATTCACAACGGGGTGGGCGGGATTACGGAATCGGATGTCCTGCTGGCCTCTGCCTCGGATGCCGTGATGATCGGTTTTAATGTGCGGCCTGAACCCAAGGCAGCCGATTTGGCGGAGAGAGAAGAGGTGGATCTGCGTTTGTATACGGTTATTTACGACGCTATTGCCGATGTCAAGGCGGCGATGGAAGGTCTCCTGGAGCCGACGATCAAGGAGAGGATATTAGGCCGTGTCGAGGTCCGACAGGTATTTAATATTTCAAAACTCGGAACGATTGCGGGAAGCTATGTCCAGGACGGGGTGGTGTCCAGAAATGGTTCTGCCAGGGTTTTGCGCGACAGTGTGGTGATTTATGAGGGGAAGGTATCCTCTTTGCGCCGCTTCAAAGATGATGTTAAAGAGGTCCAGGCAGGATATGAGTGCGGTATTGGCATAGAGAAATTTGGCGATCTTAAGGCGGGCGACGTGATTGAGGCCTATACGCATGATAAGAGTCCCACAAAACTATAGCCGACCGCAGGAAAAGTCATATAAACCCGCGCATATATGATGGTGGTCGGCATCTGTGTTATTGATCTGTTCATCCCACAAAGCGGTTCTTTAAAAGAAAAGCGCCATGTCCTGCAAAGTATCAAAATAAAGATAAAAAACAAGTTTAATGTCGCCATCGCGGAGGTGGACGGGGGAGATTTATGGCAGAGGGCGACCCTCGGCGTCGTCACCGTTGCCAATGACAAGGGCTACGTGAACCAAATTATAGACAAGATAGTGGCGGTCATATCGAGCCATCCGGAGATTGAAGTGATCGGCCAACGGATGGAGTTTGTTTAGCAGGTTGTTGGTCTGGACGGTGGATGTTGAGGGAGAGGGATGGCCTTGCCATTTGAAGGGGCAAAAGGTCCTTATGAGAGAAGCTCAAGCGCCATTAAATAAAAGGTCGGAACGGGTTGCAGATCAGATCAGGATGGAGATTGCCGACATTCTCTCAAAGAAGGTGAAAGACCCCAGGATCGGTTTTGTGACCGTCACGTCGGTTGATCTCACGGATGATTTGCAACATGCCAAGGTATTCGTAAGCGTCTTATCCGATCAAGATCGGAAGGCGACGTTTCTTGGATTGGGGAAGGCGACCGGATTTGTCCGCTTGGAATTGGCCAAGCGGCTAAAACTGCGCCGCACGCCGCAGCTCGCCTTTCTGCCGGACACATCAACAGAGAAGGTGGTGCATCTTCTTGATCTCCTTGAGCGGATCAAGCCGGATCAGCCGTGATTTACTCTGGGAGTGGTGTATGGGCATAGAAAAGGTCATCTCTGTTCTTACGGAGAAATCGTCGTTTCTGGTCGTCGGCCATATTAACCCGGAATCGGATGCGATTGGGTCGGGGATTGCCCTGGCGTTGGCGCTGCGTGGTATGGGAAAGACGGCGGAAGTCATCAACCGCGATCCCCTTCCACAGCGGCTTTTCTTTATGGAACATGAGGGGGTCTTATTTCAACGGTCCGAAATCAAAGAGGCGGATGCGGTCATTCTGGTCGACTGCGGCAGTATGAATCGGTCTGGCCTCTTGATAAAGAAACCGAAGGCTATTTTGATCAACATTGACCATCATTTCACCAATACGCTTTATGGGGATATTAACTGGATCAACCAGGAGGCGTCCGCAACGGGAGAGATGATTTATGATCTCTTAAAAAAGATGCCGGTTGTCATCACCCCTTCCATCGCGACGGCGTTATATGCCACGCTTATTGGAGATACAGGTTCTTTTAGAAATAATCATACCACGCCAAAATCGCTCCGAATGGGCGCGGCATTAATTGAGTGTGGGGCCGACCCCGTTCAGATTGCCCGCGCCCTTTTTGAGTCGAATTCCCTCGGAAAGTTAAGGCTGCTTGCCGATGTCTTGGAGAAGATAGAGGTAAGCCCTGATGAGAAAACGGCATGGATCAGGGTGACGCGGGAGCAACTTCAACGAGCGGAAACCACAGACGCCGACCTTGAGGATTTTATCGACTATCCCAAATCGCTTGAGGGAATTGAGGTGGCGGTCTTCTTTAAAGAGATCGATCCACGACAATACCAGATTAGTTTCCGCTCGCAGGGGAAAGTGGATGTATCGGCCCTGGCAAAGCGCTTCGGTGGCGGAGGCCATCGAAACGCGGCGGGGTGCACGGTGGTGGGAATATGGGAAGAGATCAGTGAAAAAGTGCTTCATTCTGTTTGGGGCGCAACGGAGGCCGCATAGCAGGTTGCTGAAAAACACCTCTCCATGAGAAGGCTGATAGAAAAACATGTTGAAAGATGGGGTCATTAATATAGACAAGCCAGCAGGCTGGACATCGCACGACGTGGTTGCCAAAGTTAAAAGCCTGATAAAGGTGAAAAGGGTGGGGCATACCGGAACGCTTGACCCTTTGGCAACGGGCGTCTTGCCGATCTGTTTTGGAAAGGGGACGAAGGTGGCGTCGTTCTTAATGGGCGCAGAGAAAGAGTATGACGCCAGGCTTAGATTGGGCCAGGAAACGGAGACGCAGGATAGGACGGGAAAGGTGATTCGCTCATGCGATCTCCCCGAGGGTCTCTCGGCGTCGGTTCCTTCGGTGGTTGAATCCTTTGTTGGCGATTATCATCAGACACCCCCGATGTATTCTGCCATTAAGGTGTCCGGTGTTCCCCTCTACAAGGCGGCGCGCGCCGGGAAGGTGATTGAGCGGGCCCCCCGCACAGTTACAATTAAAAAAATAGATATTCAAAGGATAGAGGGAAACGAGGTCTCGTTTAGCGTGGTCTGCTCGAAAGGGACCTATATCCGAACCCTCTGTTCGGATATAGGCGAAAGACTTGGCGTGGGGGCGCATCTGGTCTCCCTGTGCAGAATTCGATCGGGTCTCTTTCGCCTGGCTGACGCCATTTCGATAGACCATTTTTGTGACCTTTATCGGAAGGGGAGATGGGAGGAGGAGGCCTATGCGCTCAATGAGGCCCTTTCGGGATTTCCCGCCCTGCGGGTCAGGGAGGGGTATCTTCAAAAGATAAAACATGGCGCCGCGGTCAGTATGGATGGAATAGACAAGTATGATATTTTTAAGAGAGGGGAGGTCATTCGGTTTCTGTCCCCCGATGGAGTCCTCCTCGCGATCGCAACCGCTCTGACCGATTTTGGGAATATTAACCTACAGAACAGGGAGAGGCGTTTCTACAAAATGGAGGCGGTTCTCTGTGAGACGGAGCAATAAGGCTAAACCCTTATTGACGAGGAGGCAAAGAGGAGGGAGAGATGTCCATTTCCAAGGAACAAAAACAGGGTATCATTAGGGAAAACGCAACGCATGAAAAAGATACGGGGTCGCCGGAGGTGCAGATCGCCCTTTTGACGAACCGGATTTCCTATCTGACGGAGCATTTCCAGGTGCATAAAAAAGATCATCATTCCCGAAGAGGTTTGATCCATCTGGTGAGCCAGCGTCGGAAACTCCTTGATTATCTCAAGGATTGCGACACGAAGCGGTATATGATGATTATAGGTAAGCTGGGATTAAGGAAGTAGACAGGCTGCTTTTGCAGTGTTGTTTGGTAATCACATTTTGCAGGGGACGCAGAAATACAATCGCGAGCTAAAAAGGGGTTTTTGGCTGGCGATTGTAGTTCTGCGCGCTTCTGCTTTAAGAAAAGGGGTAATAGATGATACATCGCGTGGAAGTGGAAATAGGCGGCAGGCGTTTAATATTAGAGACAGGACGTGCGGCCCGTCAGGCAGATGGGGCGGTCTGGGTCCAATATGGAGAGAGTGTGGTTCTGGTAACGGCGGTGGCCGCAAGAGCGGCGAGGGGGGGCATTGATTTTCTTCCGTTGACCGTCGATTATCAGGAGAGGGCCTATGCGGCCGGGAGGATACCCGGGGGATTTTTCAAACGAGAAGGACGGCCTGGAGAGAAAGAGATCTTAACAAGCCGTCTGATTGATCGGCCGATGAGGCCGCTCTTCCCTAAGAACTGGTTTTTCGAGACGCAAATTATCGCCTCCGTCCTCTCGAGCGATTTAGGGGCCTCTACGGAACTCCTCGGTATTGTCGGTGCGTCTGCCGCGGTCATGATTTCGGACATCCCCTTTTCAGGCCCCCTGGCGGCCGTGCGGGTGGGACGGATGGACGGCAAGTTTGTGCTGAATCCGTCGTTAGCGGAGCTTGAGAAGAGCGATATTAATCTGGTGGTTGCGGGAACCGCCTCCGCGGTGATGATGGTTGAAAGCGAATCGAAGGAGATCCCGGGAGATGTAATTTTAGAGGCGATTGATTATGCCCATCAGAGTTTAACCGGCATGATTGAGCTTCAACAGGCATTACGGTTGAAAGTTGGAAAGGAGAAGCGGTCTGTCGTTGTGGTGGAACGTGATGAGACCCTGATAGCGAAATTGCGCGGGGATCTGGCTCCTTTAATCCATGAGGCGGTTTTGATTTCAAATAAGGCAGACCGGCAGAATCGCCTGGAGCAGATTCTTCGCGCGAAAATTGAGGAGGTGAATGCGGCCGGCGTCGATCGTGGGAATGAAGTTTCGGCCCTGTTCCATGAGATGGAGCGAGACGGGGTACGGGCAATGGTTTTAAGAGAGGGGATTCGAGCGGATGGCCGGGGTCCTTCTGATATTCGACCGGTTACCTGCGAGGTGGGCGTGTTGCCCAGAACCCACGGATCGGCGCTTTTTACCCGCGGAGAAACGCAGAGCCTTTCGGTCGTCACCCTGGGGACCTCCGATGACGAGCAGCGGATTGACTCCATTGACGGGGAGTCTAAAAAGACCTTTATGCTCCATTATAATTTCCCGCCTTTCTCGGTGGGAGAGGTCCGTCCGATGCGAGGTCCCGGTCGTCGAGAGATTGGCCATGGCGCCCTGGCGGAGAGGGCGTTAAAGCCCGTGATTCCGGATAAGCTGGCCTTCCCCTATACGTTGCGGATTGTCTCTGACATCCTCGAATCAAACGGCTCTTCCTCCATGGCGACTGTCTGTGGTGGCACGCTGGCCATGATGGACGCCGGCGTTCCGATTGTAAGGCCGGTGGCGGGGATTGCGATGGGTCTGATTAAGGAGGGGGAGGCGGTGCAGATTCTCTCCGACATTTTGGGCCTCGAAGACCATCTGGGCGATATGGACTTTAAGGTAGCGGGGACGTCGGTCGGCATCACCGCGTTGCAAATGGATATCAAGATAGACGGCGTCAGCACGGTGCTCATGAGGCGTGCATTAGAGCAGGCGGAGACGGGGCGACTTTATATTTTAGAAAAAATGCTGAAGGCGCTCGAATCTCCCCGCCCAAACCTCTCCCCGTATGCGCCTCGGATTATCACCATGCAGGTGAAGCCGGATAAGGTCCGCGAGGTGATTGGGCCTGGAGGAAAAGTGATCCGTGGTATTATTGAGAAAACTGGCGTCAAAATTGATATTGACGATGCCGGCCTGATCCATATCGCATCGGTGGACGAAGAGGCGGCGAAGGAGGCGATTGAAATGATCCGGATGATTGTGGAAGAGGTTGAGATCGGCCGGGTCTATGTCGGGAAGGTGGTGAAAATTATGGATTTCGGCGCGTTCGTCGAGCTGAAACGGGGGCAGGAAGGATTGGTGCATATCTCTCAACTGGCGCACCATCGCGTGGCCAAGGTGAGTGACGAGGTAAAAGAGGGAGAAGAGATTCAGGTAAAGGTGATGGAGGTGGATAAGCAGGGGAAAATCCGTCTCTCGCGCAAGGAGACGCTCCCGGCGCCATCCGGAAAAACATCGCCGCCCTCGTCATAAAGGAAATTTTATGTTTCGGAAAATAGTTTTGGACAACGGCATACGGATTGTGACAGAGAAGATGTCTTGCGTCCAATCGGTCTCGATCGGTCTCTGGGTGAACATCGGGTCGCGCGACGAGGAGCCCGACGAACATGGCATGTCCCATTTCCTGGAGCATATGTTTTTTAAGGGGACGCAGAAGAGAACCGCCAAGGAGATTGCCCTGGAGATTGACGAGATTGGAGGGGAGCTTAACGCCTTTACCTCGCATGAGACCACGACCTTCTACGCAAAAGTTCTCGATGAACACATTTCCCAGGCGGTGGAACTTCTTTCGGACAATTTTCATGATTCAAAGTTTGATCCAAATGAGATCGAAAAAGAAAGACAGGTCGTGATTGAAGAGATCAAAATGGTGGAGGATGATCCGGAAGATTTAGTCCATGATCTGTATGCCAAGGATGTGTGGAAGGGAAATCCCCTCGGCCGTCCTATCCTTGGAACCATTGACACGGTTTTGGGGATTACCCGGAAAAAGATCCTCCACTTCCTGAAAAGGACGTACGATCCGCGTGAGATCGTTATTTCCGTGGCGGGCCATTTCAATGAGGCCGCCCTCATGAAGTTGCTTCGTAGCGCATTTGGGAAATATACGGCGGATGAAACAAGTCCTCATCCGAGGGTTCCCCCCGAGTTAAACCCGCATTTCCAGGTAAAACAACGGAAATTAGAACAGATCCACTTATGTCTCGGGACACAGGGCCTGCCGCAGAATCACCCAGACCGCTATGCCCTCTCCGTCATGAACACGATCTTAGGCGGCAGCGTGAGTTCCCGCCTCTTTCAGGAGATTCGGGAGAGGAGGGGATTGGTTTATTCCATCTACTCGCACCTGTCGTCGTATCAGGATGGCGGGCTGCTTACAGTCTATGCCGGGACGAGCATACAAAACGCCCCCAAGGTGGCCGGCCTGATCTTAAAAGAGTTAAAGAAGCTAAAGGAGAAAGGGATCGGACGCGACGAATTGGAGAAGGCAAAAAATCATATTAAGGGCGGGGTCATGCTCAACATGGAGAGTACCAGTAGTAGAATGAGCAAGTTGGCAAAAGACGAAATTTACTCTGGACGGCATCTCCCGTTAAAGGAAATAGTCGGCGAGATTGACAAGGTCTCCGTTACCCAGGTGATGGATCTCACCCACGTCCTGTTTAACGCCAAGGGTCTCTCGTTGACCGCTTTAGGAAAGATTGATCCTGCCGCCCTTCTTCCGCAAGGGCTTACCCTTTAGAGAAGGGACGGGCTGTTCCCCTTTTTGCTCTGTCTTCTTAGCGTGTGCCGCCGACAGGCACACCCGATTTCGGCCGGCCTCTTTGGCAGAATAGAGCGCGCGGTCGGCCTCATCAATTAAATCGTGGGCGGATGCGGCGTTTTCAGGATACGCTGCGATTCCGAGGCTCGCCGTGAGCCTGCCGCCAGGCTGTGATTTCATATCTTTGAACGGACAACTTTCAATCGCTTTTCTTAATCGCTCTGCGATCGTTTTTCCTGTAAGGGCCGATGTCTCCGGCATGATCACTGAAAACTCTTCCCCGCCATACCTTGCCGCAATATCGGTCTGACGAATGTTCTGTTTGATGATCTCGCCGATTTTCCGAAGGATATCATTTCCTTTTAGATGGCCGTTGGTGTCGTTATACTGTTTAAAATGATCAATGTCGAGCATCACCAGCGCCAGGGGGCGAAAATAGCGCTGCGTCCTTGCCATTTCGACGGAGAGTTGTTGTACGAGATGGCGATGGTTATGGAGACCGGTTAGGTCATCCGTAATGGCGATCAGCCGCGTCGACTCCAGCATTTTGGCCCGGGCAATCGCGGCGGCTGCAAGGGTGGAGATCAGGGATAAGATCGAGATATCTTTCTCCGAGTATTTTCGCGTTTTATAGTCATTGACATAGAGAATGCCCATGATTTTACCCTCGTTCCACAAGGTCATCGCGCTGAGCGATCGGATTTTTTCCGCTAAAAGAACGGGGTTGTCAAACGTCGGATATTTCTTTAGGTTCTCAATCAGGAGCGGTTCCTTCTGGTTGAGGATGTGGGAGGTGAGTCCCCCTTTTCGAACCTGCCATATATAGACCCGTGCGAAGCTCTTTGAGAAGCCCTTTGATGCGACCATTGCCATCTCTCCGACGTCTTCCTTAAAGATGGCAAGGCTCCCGGCGGGCGAGTGGGTGAGCTCGGTTGCATAGTCAACGATCATGGAATAAAGCTTTGAAAGATTCTCGGTATTGGATAATTGAAGATTCAGTTTATATAACGCCTGATAGGCGGAAAGCATTGCCTCCGCCTTCTGTTGGTTTTTCTGTCGTTCATTGATTAAGATCCAGGAGAGCTTTGCCGATTGTCCGCTGACAATTTCGGCTCCATTGTTGCGGTGTCGGGTGATTGCGCTCTCAACACGGCGGGAGCCGGTGACGTTCATGATAATGTCAGACCGTTTTTCTAAGAGAGCGGTGAGGTTTTCCGCAAGCGGGATGTTCATCGACTGGGCAACTCTTAGACCAGCGGCATCTTTCTTTTTATCGTAAATACCAACGATTTTAATGGACGGTTTGTCTTTAAAAAGCCGAAGGAGCGCCGAGCCGCCACGCCCTGCGCCGATAATGGAGACTCGTGTCATAATAAGGAGGCCCCTGCCATGTTGACAACGGAAGGATTGTAGTTTAAATATATCTGACCGTCAAGGGTTTTGAAGGGTTTTGCAAAACTTGCCCACCCCCAGTTTTGAGAGAAGCCTTGATATTATGACCCTTTTTCACCCCTCTTTAGAAAAGAGGGGTTGGGGGAGATTTGATCCAAGCGGGTTTTTTCTACACTCATCTTTCATCATCACATGCCCTCAAATCCCCCCTCGCCCCCCTTCCAAAGGGGGATCGATAGGATTGGCACTTGTTTGAGACAGAAACGGGAAACTAAAATTTCTTACGCGAAGACGCTACTCCTTATCTCCACTTTAAAAACTGGGGGGGGCAAGTTTTGCAAAATTTTAAAGAAATTGGTATAGTGCCAGAGTTTAGATAGATTGCTTGCTTGCAAAGGAACGAAGGAACGGTGCGTTCGTGCAGGTTTTATACGAATATAGTATAATAACATTGTAGGGGCGAAGGCTTCCCCGCGGAAAAGCTGACATTTGGACAGACTTAAGACCGTGGGGGTGTTGGAGGTTGGTGAATGTTGTTTCCCTCTTTGGCAAAGAGGGGAACCCACCCACAGTGTCAAGTGTGGGTAAAGGTCAGGCGTTAAAGGGACAAGGAGAGAGGAATGCAGACGGATGAGGGAGAGGCGAGTCGCGCTCTAGGTCGAGAGGAGCGCCTTCTTTCTGAAATCGTTGAGCTAAAGCAGGTGATTGCGCGGCTTAGGATGAGTGAGGAGCGGGCCCGTTTGACGGTGGAGACCGCTTACGATGCCTGTATCTCCATCGATGCGGATGGCGTCGTGACTGATTGGAACCTCCAGGCAGAGGCGACATTCGGCTGGTCGCGTTCGGACGTCGTTGGCAAGGTGTTGGCCGACCTGATCATCCCGTCTCAATTTCGCGAGATGCATCGGAAGGGGATGGAGCGGTTTCTTGCGACGGGAGAAGGGCCGGTTTTAAATAAACGGGTTGAAATGATCGCCTTGCACAAAGATGGCCATGAATTTCCCGTGGAATTGCGGATTGCGCCGATTCACTGGGGAAAGACCTATGCCTTTAGCGCGTTCGTTCATGACATTACCAATCGCAAGGTGGCCGAAGAGAGGCTGAAGGCGTTCACCGCCAAACTGGAGCAGAGCAATCGGGAGCTGCAGGATTTTGCTTTTGTGGCCTCCCATGACCTGCAGGAGCCGCTTCGGAAGGTCACGTCATTCGGAGATCTCCTAAAGATCAAGTATGGCAGGCATCTTCCCGCCGAGGGGCACGACTATCTTGAAAGGATGGTGAATGCGGTAAAACGGATGCAGGTCCTCATCACCGACCTCCTGACCTATTCCCAGGTGATTACCCAGGTTCAGCCGTTTTCGTGGGTAGATTTAAAGAGTGTGGCGCAGGAGGTCTTATCCGATCTGGATCAAAAGATTAGAGAGGCCGATGGACGCGTGGAAGTGGGAGACCTTCCGGCGATTGAGGCGGAACCGGTCATGATTTACCAGTTGTTTCAGAACCTCGTCAGCAATGCGATCAAATATCGGCGGCAGGGGGTGCCGCCGATCATCAAGATCAACGGGGCGATTCTTCCCGGTGACAGGCAATTATCCGCAGGAGAGGCTGCCTCTCCTGCGGTTCCTTCTATTCAAATTACGGTGGAGGATAACGGAATTGGATTTGATGAAAAGCATCTCGATCGGATGTTTATTATTTTTAAGCGCCTGCATGGTCGAAGCAGTTATGCCGGTTCCGGCATCGGCCTGGCGATATGTAAAAAGGTGGTTGATCATCACAAAGGGAGCATTACGGCAAAAAGTAAGCTGAATGAAGGGTCGACGTTTATCGCTATTTTGCCCACCCAACAAGCTAAAGGAGAAGAGATATGATGAAGAACCATGGAAAACCGATTACCATCCTATTGGTGGATGACGATCCGGATGATCGGATGCTGGTAAGAAACGGCCTTTCTGAATACAGGCTGGCCAATAATTTGCAAACGGTGGAGGATGGCGAGGAGATGATGGATTATCTCTACCATCGAGGCAAATACACCGATCCTGTGGAGTATCCCCGTCCGGGTCTCATCTTGCTCGATCTGAACATGCCCAAAAAAGATGGACGCGAAGCCCTGATGGAAATGAAGTCCGATTCTACCTTGCGGCAAATTCCGGTAATTATCCTCACAACCTCCAAGGCGGAGGAAGACGTCTTCCGCAGCTACGATTTGGGCGCCAATTCCTTTATCACCAAGCCGGTGACGTTCGGCGCGTTGGTCGATTTGATGAAGGTATTAGGGACCTACTGGTTCGAGATTGTCGAACTGCCGGCCATAAAAGTGGGTAGCTGATATGGATCAACCTCCTGTGAGAATC
Organism: uncultured Nitrospirota bacterium; assembly: GCA_964373895.1. Lineage (GTDB taxonomy): Bacteria > Nitrospirota > Nitrospiria > SBBL01 > SBBT01 > SBBT01. The sequence goes on along the minus strand of CAYJWQ010000019.1, from coordinate 10,332 downwards.
CTCCTGGTGGATGACGACGAGGATGATTTTATTATTACCAGCACCCTCCTTTCAGAGACGGAGGGGAGCCACTTCTCCTTCGAGTGGGCGCCGACGTATGAGAGGGCGATGGAGATTATCGGTGAGCGGCGGCATGACGTCTACCTGGTTGATTACAATCTGGGTCCCCGTAATGGCCTGGAACTGCTACGAGAGGCGATTGCCAAAGGTTGCCAGAGCCCTTTGATCCTGTTAACGGGACAGGGGGGCCATTATCTCGATCTGGAGGCGATGCAGTCGGGGGCAGTGGACTATCTCGTCAAGGGCCAGACCGGCGCCTTGTTGCTGGAACGCTCCATCCGGTACGCCATTGATCGCAAAAATGTGGAAGAGACGCTTCGTGAAAGCAGGGAGCGATATGAGCTTGCTGTAAAAGGCTCCCGTGATGGGATTTGGGATTTTAATATAAAGACCAACGAGATGTACTATTCCGAACGTTGGAAAGCGATGTTGGGATATGGAGAGGTTGAGATTGCCGACCGGCTTTCTGAATGGTGGAGCCGTGTCCATGCCGATGATATTGAACGGTTAAAGAGAGAGATGACGGCCCATCTCGAGGGGAAAATTCCTTATTTTGAGAGTGAGTATCGCCTGTTGCACAAAGATGGAACCTATCGGTGGATGCTCGCCCGCGGCATGGCGATTTGGGATAGAGAGGGAAAGGCGTACCGCATGGCCGGATCTCAATCTGACATTACGGCAAAAAGACGGGATGCGGAGCTTTTGGAAAGGGGGGCTTTTTACGATTCGTTGACCAATCTCCCGAATCGAACCGCCTTTATGAACCGGTTAAGCAGGGCGATTTCAAGGTTGAAATGGAAAGGGTCGGACCTCTTTGCCGTCCTTTTTTTGGATATTGATCGTTTTAAGACCATTAATGACAGCCTGGGGCATGAGGTGGGCGATCAGCTTCTTGTGGCGATTTCGCGGAGGCTGGAGATTTGTCTTCGGCCGGGGGATTTTGTCGCCCGTTTTGGGGGAGATGAATTTACGATGTTGACGGAAGATATCCGGGACGTGGGCGATGTGACGCGGATCGCCACCCGTATCCGGCAGGAATTGACGATGCCGTTTACGATTAATGGGCAGGAGGTTTATACCGATGTCAGCATCGGAATCGCCTTAAGTTCGGAAGGGCATGACGTCCCCGATGAGCTCCTTCGGGACGCCGATCTTGCGATGTACCGCGCCAAGACCCTTGGAAAGGGACGCTATGAGTTTTATAGCGGCGAGATGCGCACCCGCGCCGTGCAATTCCTGCAGTTGGACTCCGATTTACGGCGGGCGCTGGAACGCCATGAGTTTCGAGTTCATTATCAACCGATCGTGTCGTTGGAATCAAAGAAGGTGATCGGGATGGAGGCCCTTCTCTATTGGCTCCACCCGCGAAAGGGCCGCATTCCTCCAAAAGAGTTTATTCCCATGGCGGAAGAAACCGGCGTTATCCTCCAGATTGGAGAGTGGGTTTTAAAGACCGCCTGCACGCAAAGCGCGTCCTGGCACGCGGCGGGGCATTTGCCGTTTCGGATGTGGGTCAACGTCTCATTCCGCCAATTTCAGCACAAAGGCTTAATCGAGATCATAAAGAGGGTGTTGCAGGAGACAGGTTTGACCCCGGAGTCGATTGGAATTGAAATTACCGAAAGCTGCACCATGGGAGAGATGGAGAATAGTGTCGCGGTGTTAGATAATCTCGCCGCAATGGGGGTGAACATCGCCGTTGACGATTTTGGCACAGGCGTCTCCTCGCTCGCTTACCTGAAACGATTTCCACTTTATTCGTTAAAGATCGACCAGTCTTTTATTCAGGAGATTGGTAAAGATCACGATAGCAATGCAGATTTGATCACTGCGATCATTTCCATGGCGCATTCGATGCGCCTTACGGTGATTGCCGAAGGGGTGGAAAACGAGCGGCAACTTGAATTCTTAAAGGAGCATCAATGCGACGCCATACAGGGAAATCTCTTCTGCCAGCCCCTGCCGGGTGTGACGATTACGAGGCTCCTTAAAGAGGGGCGTTATCTATCGCGCGAATTTAACTTGCCTGTTCGGAATAAAGCGGGGAAGAAGAAATTAGGTTAGAGTTTGTGACGAAACAAAGCATACGTTTTGTTCTGTCATTTCGACCAACGGGAGAAATTCTTAGATTCCTCTCTTCGTTCGGAATGACAGCCTGGCTCTAAGTGGTTATACTTATTTTTCCGCAGATACTTAGCCTTTCCCCTTTGCCTGTTTTACCAAATCAGCGAGGAGTGAAATCGCCTCAAGGGGTGTGAGATTCATCGGATCAATCCGCTTAAGCGCCTCGATCACAGGGTGCGTGATGGAGAGAAAAAGATCGGGTGGATGGGGGGCGGGTCGGGGGATCCACGATTTTTCTTCAAGCTCTTTTAAGAGGCCTTTCGCCCGTTCGATGATTTCAGAAGGAAGCCCCGCAAGTCGCGCCACTTGGATGCCATAGCTTTTATCGGCGCCTCCCTCTACGATTTTTCTTAAAAATATAATCTCATCGTTCCATTCGCGCACCAGCGCTTGAAAGTTGCCGATTCCTTTATGGGTGTCCGAGAGGCGGGTGAGCTCATGGTAGTGCGTGGCAAAAAGGGTCCGCGCCGCAAGCCTTGAATGCACGTATTCCGCAATGGCCCAGGCAATGCTCATTCCGTCAAAGGTGCTGGTCCCCCTGCCGATCTCATCTAGTATCAGAAGGCTTCGCGATGTGGCATGGCGCAGGATATGGGCCATCTCGGTCATCTCCATCATGAACGTGCTCATCCCCCGGTTGAGGTTGTCCTGCGCCCCGACACGGGTAAAGATTTGATCGACCACCCCGATTACCGCCTCGCGCGCGGGGACAAAACTTCCCATCTGGGCCATCAGTACGATGAGTCCGACCTGCCGCATGTGGGTTGATTTTCCCGCCATGTTGGGGCCCGTAAAAATGAGCAACTGATGAGAGGGGGCATCCAGCAGCGTATCGTTGGGGACATACGTCTCATCCAGCGTTTCCAGCACAGGGTGTCTTCCCTCGATAATGCGAATGGTGAGACTGTCATCAATCTGCGGGCGGATGTAATGATTAAAATGAGCCACCTCCGCCAACGTTGACAACAGATCAAGCAGCGCGAGCGCCTTTGCCATCGCCTGTATTCGGGAGGCCTGTTCTGAAAGGGCGCGGCAGACGGCAGAAAAAGCGGACCGTTCAAGCGAGAGGATCGTTTCATCTGCCCGAAAGAGCTTTGCCTCCATTTCCATCAGTTCGGATGTGGTAAAGCGCTCTGCGTGCGCTAATGTCTGTTTTCGAATGTAGTCCTCGGGTATCTTCTTTCGGTGGGCCTCGGAAACCTCGATATAATACCCGGAGACCTGATTGTAGCGGATTTTCAAGGAATCAATCCCTGTCCGTCGCTGCTCGGCCTGCTCCATTCGCATCAGGAGTGATTTTCCCTCTTTCTGAAAGCGACGAAGATCATCGAGTTCTGGCGAGTATCCTTCTTTGATGAGACCCCCCTCTTTTAACGAGAGGGGCGGATTTAAGATGAGGGTGTCGTCAATCAGATGGAAGACATCTTCCAGATTATCCCACGGGGGATATGGCAGATTATCCCGCGGTGAGTCTGGCAGGTTATCCCACGGCAGGTCTGGAAAGGGGGCCAGGAGGGGAGTCGCCTGTTTTTGAATCTCTGGGAGGAGGGCGGCCGATTCTTTAAGAGAGATCAGGTCGCGCGGTTGCGCGGCGTTTAGGCTGATCCGTCCGATGAGACGCTCCAGATCGGAGATCCCCTTAAGGAGATTCCGAAGGCGTATCCGAAGGGCGATGTCGTCGCAAAGGGAAGCGACCGCCTCCTGGCGCTTTGTGATCTTCTCCGGCGAGATCAACGGGTGAAGCAGCCACGTCCTTAAGAGTCGCCCTCCCATCGATGTGACCGTTTTATCGAGGACGTCTAAGAGGGTTTTCTGCCGCTCTCCCGATAGAGGCATAAGCTCCAGATGGCATTGGGTGAGGGCCGGAAGGCGCATATATTCCTTTGAGGGATTTATGTGGAGCGATGTGATGTTGCCGACCGCCCCCTTTTGGGTCGTCTGGACATGGCATAGAAGCGCGCCTGCGGCGGTCAGCGCGATCCCTTCTCCCAGGACGAGCGGGGCGTGGACCTTAAAATGGGATGTTAACGCCGCCTCGGCCCGCTCCCTCATAAAGAAAGAGGGAGAGGCCAGCCGGATCGGCCAGCGCGCCTTTAATGCGTGCGCCTCCCTCGATTCCGAGAGGTTGGATGCGAGGATGACCTCCTTGGGCGAAATTTTAGACAGCTCTTCGTGGGTCTCATCCCATGAGGCCTCCGCGCCCATGTAAAAGTCGCCGGTAGAGAGATCAAGATAGGCAAGCCCGATCTCCCGTAAGGAGGGGGCCCATTTTAGCGCGGCCACATAGTGGTTCTCTTTGTGGGATAAAAGGGCCGGTTCAATGACCGTTCCAGGGGTGATTACGCGCGCCACCTCGCGTTGCATCATTCCTTTACCCCTGCTCTCTTCCACCTGTTCGCAGATGGCGACCGCGTGGCCGGATTTAAGCAGTTTTGCGATATAACCGGAGGCGGCATGCGCGGGGACGCCGCAGAGGGGTACCGCGTTTTCCTTGGTTTTGTCGCGAGAGGTTAAGGTAATCTGCAAGATCTCTGATGCGGTGACGGCATCTTCAAAAAACATTTCATAGAAATCTCCGACGCGGAAGAAGAGGATGGCGTCCGGGTTCTGGCCCTTAATTTCCAAATATTGCTTCATGAGGGGCGTCCTATCGCTCATTTGCGAGGTCTCTTTATACGTCGTTTGAGACGTCGTCTGGCCGATCCCTGAACAGGGGAGGAGGGTGTACTCTATCGCGCGCCGCGGCGCGGATTTGATCCAGTTCTTCTTCAAGTTGCCCGATCCGTCTTCTTTGCCCGCGCTGTTTTAACAGCGCCCGGATTAAGCTCGGCGCGGTGATGAATGCCGACAGAAGCGTGCCCGCCACAAAGGCCGCGATGGCCAGGGTGGCAATCGAGGTTTCTTTAGAAACATTCCCGAAAAATATGGCAACCAAGATTTTTTCTTCATAATTGAAGTAGGAAAAAATTGCGATCAGAGAGAGGATCACCGCAAGGAAAATGAGGCGAATCACAAAGGACCCTTAAAGTGCGGTTTGAGTTGTTGGTAGGTCTTAAGAAGATCCTCTGGAATCACCCGGGTTTCGGCCGTCACCGTCATGAAGTTGGTGTCTCCTTCCCAACGAGGGACGATGTGAAAGTGAAGATGGTCATCAATGCCGGCGCCGGCGGCTTTTCCCATATTTAACCCGACATTAATCCCTTCCGGTTTAAACGACGCTTTCAGCGCTAGAACGGATCGCCTGACCATCTGCATTAAATTGGTGATGACATCGTCGGAAAGGTTTTCGATAGCAGAGGTGTGTTGGTACGGGGAGACCATCAGATGGCCGTTGCTGTACGGATAGAGGTTCATTAATACAAAGCCGTGTTCTCCCCTCATCAGAACCAGGTTGACCCGATCCCTCCTCTCTTTTAATTTCTCGCAAAGGATGCAGCCTGTCGGTTTTTCGCTTTTGATGTAATCTATTCGCCAGGGGGCCCAAAGCTGTTTCATGGCTGTTTCATGACGCGGGAATCTTCTTTTCAGGTTTTTTAAGATTTAATTCCGCCATGATTTTTTGCAAATCTTCCCAGCTCTTTGTTTTCTCACCGGGGCTGCGAAGGAGATAAGCGGGATGGAAGGTTGGAATGACTTTTATCCCGTGCAGGTCGTGGAATCTCCCTCTTAAGGCGGAGATCGGCAGTTTGGTTTGAAGCAGCGTCTGCGCGGAGAATGTCCCCAGGGCGCAGATAATTTTGGGGCGGATCGCCTGAATCTGTTTCATGAGGAACGGCTCGCAAGAGAGGATCTCATCGGGTTGCGGATTCCGGTTTTTAGGAGGGCGGCATTTAATAATATTGGCAATATAGACCCTCTCTCGGGTAAGACCCATGGCCCTGATCATCTCCGTGAGGAGTTGTCCCGCTTTTCCAACAAACGGCAATCCTTGTAGATCTTCCTCTTCGCCGGGGCCTTCCCCCACAAACATCAGCGTGGCATGGGGATCGCCTGATCCAAAGACGATGTTTTTTCTCGTCGCACAGAGTTTACAGCGTTGGCAGTCGCCTAATTCTATTCGAACTTCTTCGAGTGTGAGCGGTGTGTGAGGTGGAATTTTCATCTCTTCAATCCCGATTTCTTGATACCAGGAGACCCTGGCCAGCAGCCCCCTGGCCAGCGACGCTAATTCTCGATGATCTTCCATCGGCGCGACTCCTTCAACTCCTTGATCCACTCTTTAAAATGGGGAGTGGATGCGGTGAGCGCGATTTCTCGTCGATCCCCTCCGGCATAACGCATTTCAACCGTCAACCGATCTTCCGGCAGGAAAAGGAGACCCCTGTCCGCCCACTCGACCGCGCAAACCCCCTCCGTCTCGATATACTCTGAAAGCCATGCCTCCTCTTTCTCGATGCGGAAGAGATCGAGATGATAGAAGGGGAGGCGGCCCTGATAAGGGTGTACCAGGATAAAAGTGGGGCTGCTGATATAGGAATCCAACACCCCCAGACCTTTGGCGATGCCTTTGACCAACTCGGTTTTCCCCGCGCCAAGCGGTCCAATCAACCCGATCACCTCTCCCCCCGTCGCGCGTGCCCCGATCTCCCTCCCAAGTTCAAATGTTTCATCTGGCGCAGGACTTGCGATTTTTAATCGCTCTTTCTCTTTTTTTGGGGGCGCTATGTGGGACATTGCTCTACCCCCTTTGCCAGTCTCTCCAATGCGTTGATATTCCTTAATACATTTTCAGGCTCGGTGTCGAAAGGGCCGTCGTAAGGTTTTCCCGCCACCAGGGCATCCGGGCCGATCTGAAGCGTTGCGAATTCGTCCAATTCCTTAAGATAGTCGCTTATCTGAAGCTGTTTTAATATCGTCATGGCCGCTTCAGGATGAGGCGAGCTCATCTGGTATCGTGGATCAATTTCAGGCAAAAGGGCTGTCTCTGCGAGGTCGGCGGGTTTGTACCGATCATGCTTTATCAGGAGAATATCCGCGGTGATCGCCGAGGCAAGGCTATAGATGCAGTATAAGACATGCTGCTTTCCAACCTTCACAACTGGGAAGAAGAGATGAAGCTTCCGTCCGCTCACGCTGGCGGACAGGCGCGGATAGACCAGCGGGTTCTCCTGGGTGATGGCCCCTTGTGTGATGCCGCGTGGAAGCTTTAATAGAAGACGGCGAAAATTTCCCGCCATCCGTCTTTTATCTAAAAAGGAATGAACCACCATGGCGGCCGCAATGACCATCACAATGGCGAGGAAGAAGAAGGTGATCTGGGTCTGTGTCATTTTAAACCCCTCATTGCCTCTGGTATTTTCTCAATCAGATCAGAGGCGATAAGACTACCGAATGCCTGTTTTGCCAAGTCGCCTGCCAATCCATGAAGATAGACCCCTAATGCCGCCGCGTCAACCGGAGAAACTCCCTGGGCGATCCATCCTGCAATCAGACCGGTTAAGACGTCGCCCGTACCGGCAGTCGCCATTCCAGAGTTTCCGGTATTGTTGACCTGAATTTGACCGTCTGGAGTGGCAATGAGTGTATGGGCCCCTTTTAAGATGAGGGTTACCCCCCACTTCTGTGCAAAGTTCGTTGCGATACTAAAACGGTCTTTTTGTACGGCATCCGACCCCTTTCCGATTAAGCGCCCCATCTCCCCGGGATGGGGGGTTAAAATTAGCTCGCCCCTTCTTTTCTTTAAGATCGAAAGGTCCAGGGCGACGGCATTGACGCCGTCGGCATCCACCACCATGGGGAGGGGAGTCTCCATGATGAGGTTTTGTATCAGTTTGACTGTCTCTTCGTTTTGTGAGAGTCCTGGCCCGATGGCGACCGCGCTTTTTCCCTCCATCGCCTTCAAGAGGAGAGGCAGCGCTGAAAGCGATAGAGTCCCCTCTTGTGATTCCGGAAGGGGAGAGGTCATCACCTCCATTGGAAAGGCGCCGACATCAAGCGATTTGGGATGGGCGCATGTGACAAGGCCTGCGCCAGAGCGAAGCGCCGCGAGGCTGCTCATAATCGCCGCGCCACGTTTTCCTCTGGAGCTTGCAATCACCAGAAGGTGTCCAAAAGCGCCCTTGTGCGCACCCAGGGGTCTAAGGGGAATAAGATGCATGAGATCCGATGGGACAATCAGTTCGCAGGAGAGGTCTGATTGCTCAATAAGCGATGGCGGGAGGCCGATGTCAACCACGTTCCATGCCCCTCGATGTTCCAACCCGGCCTGCATAAAAAGCCCTCTTTTGGGGAGGCCGATGGTGAAGGTGTAATCGGCTTTGACAGCGACGCCTAAAACCTCGCCCGTATCCGCCGAGATGCCGGATGGAATGTCAACTGCCACAACCGGCCTTCCCGACTGCCTTGCCGTCTCCTTTCCCTCCTGATTGATGAGTAAGATCGCCCTGGCATAATCTCCCTCGACCGGACGGCTGGTGCCGGTGCCCAGGAGCGCATCGACGATCAGATCGCTATCCTTTAAGTCTTGCTTTAACTTTTGCCATTTAATATGCGCTATATCGTGTAATATTCCGCCAGACTGCATCCAGATGCGCAGAGAAGTTTTCGCATCGCCTTCCACCTTTTCGATCGGGGATAAGAGATAAACGACGACATCGGCCCCCCGCATGCGAAGATGTCTGGCCGCGGCCAGGCCGTCCCCGCCATTATTCCCGCATCCCGCCAGGATCACAACCTGTTTTTGATGGAGTATCCCGAATTTTCGCTCGATCTGATCCACAAGCCCGCGCGCCGCGTTCTCCATCAACAAGAGAGAGGGGATGGCGTAGTCAGAGGATGCGCGTTGATCGAGCAATTTCATTTCATCAGCGGTGACAACCTTCATCGTCTGCCTTCTATCGCTGCAAAATGACCTGGGCGATCGCATAATCGTCATCGTGCGTAATGGTGGCATAGACCGTTAAAACGTCTCTCTCATCCGCAAGTTTTCTAACTTTTCCATACATGATGACCTGTGGACCGCCATTCGGATGATTGACGGTCTCAATTTCACTCCATTTAACGCCAAATCGGATGCCAATCCCGAGCGCTTTTAGGACCGCTTCTTTCATGGCGAATCGCGCTGCCAGATGCCGATGGGGAAAACGATGCCGCAGGCAGTATCTCTGTTCGGCGGGGGTAAAGATACGATTTAGAAAAACAGGCCCCCATCGTTCTGTTATCGCTTGAATACGTGAAATTTTGACAAGATCAACCCCAATGCCAATGATCATGAGTTTATTATGTCACAGAGCCTAAGATGGAAAATAGTCGGTAATTATTTCATCAACGCGTTTTGGGTTGGATAAGAGACTTCATCTCGCGAACGGCCTGATCCATACCGACAAGAGTGGCGCGGGCGATGATGCTGTGGCCGATGTTCAGCTCTTCGATTTCAGGCAGTTCGGAAACGGCAGCCACGTTGCTGTAATCAAGTCCGTGTCCCGCGTTCACCCCCATGCCGAGTTTGGAGGCGAGCTTCGCCGCCTCCAAGAGTTGATGGAGTTCCACCTCCCGATTTTTCCCGTCGCTATTGACGTAGCGGCCGGCGTGGATTTCCACGATGTCGGCCAGCGCCTTCTGCGCCCCCTTAATTTGAATCGGATCAGGATCAATAAAGACAGAGACCGGTATCTCTCCCTCGTGGAGAAGATCGATCATTTTTCTTAACTCATCCTGCTGAAGAATAAGGTTTAGGCCCCCCTCCGTGGTCAGCTCCTGCCTTCGTTCAGGGACCAACGTCACCAGATCCGGCTTGATGTCGAGGGCGATTTTAACCATTTCATCCGTGGCCGCCATTTCTAAATCGAGTCGGGTTCGGACGAGCTCTCTTAAAAGCCTGACATCCCGCTCCTGGATATGCCGCCTGTCTTCGCGCAAATGAACGACAATGCTATCCGCGCCGGCAAACTCCGCCAACACCGCCGCAATGACCGGACTCGGCTCTCTTGCCTTTCTTGCTTCACGGAGAGTTGCCACGTGATCGACGTTGACGCCAAGCCGTGCCATGTTCAGACGCGCTCCAAAACTGGGACGAAAATTGTGGATATAGTACAGAAATAACGGTAAAGGGTCAAGTTAAAGGCGACCACTACAGTCCCAGGAACAGCGATAGAGAACATCAATTGTTCCCTCTCCCTTGATGGGAGAGGGTTAGGGTGAGGGTGAAAG
>CAYJWQ010000018.1:0-26725 GCA_964373895.1 uncultured Nitrospirota bacterium | reverse complement strand
CTGGCCCGATGGAAACGGATGCAAGGCTTTAATGTCCTCTGGGTGCCGGGAACCGATCATGCCGGCATCGCCACGCAAAATGTGGTCGAACGGCAACTGGCAAAAGAGGGAGTCAGCCGCCACGACATTGGTCGTGACCCGTTTGTTGAAAAGATATGGGATTGGAAAGAGAAGTCCGGCGGGACGATTATCAGCCAGCTAAAAAGGTTGGGCGCGTCGTGCGACTTTCGCCGCGAACGATTCACATTGGACGAAGGGTTGTCCTCTGCCGTAACAGAGGTTTTTGTAAGGCTTTATCAGGAGGGACTGATCTATCGGGCAGAGCGACTGATTAACTTTTGCTTTCGATGTAACACCGCTCTATCCGATATCGAAGTGGAACACGAAGAGATCATGGGGAAGATGTATCATATTCGGTATCCACTTGTAGACGGATCCGATTTTCTAACAGTTGCTACGACCCGCCCCGAGACGATGCTGGCCGATATGGCCGTTGCCGTCCATCCCGACGATCCCCGCTATAACAAGTTCATTGGTAAAGAGGTGCGTCTGCCTCTAACCTCGCGAACTATCCCGATTGTAGGAGACGCAATTTTAGTGGATCGTGCGTTTGGAACTGGCGCGGTAAAGATCACCCCCGGCCATGACTTTAACGATGAACAGGCCGGCAAGCGACACCAACTGGAACCGATTTCTTTGTTGGATTACGACGGCAAAATCAATGGTTTTACCTTATTGATGCAAGCAAAAGTGGAGTTAGAGTTGGCAAAAGAAATTACGTCCAAGTCTCTTCTGGAAGCCAGAAAGATTGCTGTAAAGTGGCTTGAAGACAAGCAATGGCTTGTTAAAGAGGACGATCATCGTCATGCGGTGGGGGTCTGCTATCGGTGCAAGACGGTTGTGGAGCCGTACCAATCTACCCAATGGTTTGTAAAAATGAACGATCCACAGAATTCGCTAGCCAAACCGGCTATTGAGGCGGTTGTAGACGGACGTATCCGACTAATACCGGAGAACTGGAAGAATAACTATCTGGGATGGATGGAGAATATACAGGACTGGTGTATCTCGCGCCAAATCTGGTGGGGCCATCCGATTCCGGCCTGGTATTGTCAAAAATGCGATCCAGATTCCCTCAATCCAATCGTTCAACAAGAACAACCCACCACCTGTTCCTATTGCGGTAGTACCCGTCTGACCCGCGATCCCGACGTGTTGGACACCTGGTTTTCATCGGCCCTCTGGCCCTTTTCGACACTCGGTTGGCCACAAGAGACAGCGTTGCTTAAACAGTTTTACCCCACCACCACCCTCATCAGCGGATTCGATATCCTCTTTTTTTGGGTGGCCCGGATGATCATGATGGGGCTTCATTTTACAAAGGAAGTCCCCTTTCGAGATGTGTATATACACGCCCTCGTGCGCGACGCCGAAGGAAAAAAAATGAGCAAATCAAAAGGAAATGTCATCGACCCGCTTGATGTGATGAGCCGGTATGGAACCGACGCCCTTCGCTTTACGCTCGCTTCCATGGCCTCCCCGGGGAGAGATATTAGGCTCTCTGAAGAGAGAATCGAAGGATATCGAAATTTTGCCAATAAGATCTGGAATAGTTTTCGCTTTATTGAAATGAACCTTTCAGGAAAATCCGCATCCAGCCAGGCAGGATCGCACATTCGTGATCGTTGGATCACAAACCGCCTTCATCGAACCATCCACACCGTTAATGTCGCCCTTAAAAATTACCGGTTTGATGATGCCGCGAACACCTTATACCAGTTCACCTGGCACGAATTCTGCGACTGGTATTTAGAGTTTGTAAAAATCGACCTCCAGGAAGGAGACGATACGGAGGGAATCCAGACGGCCCTCTCTCTCTTTGAAGTCCTCCTTAAGCTCTTACACCCCTTTATGCCATTTATCACAGAGGAGCTCTGGAGCCGCCTTAAAAATCATCGGGGGGGCAGCATCTCCGTGACCGCCTATCCAGAGAGCGACGATCGCCTCGCAGATTGCGAGGCGGAGGAGGCCTTTTCCAAGATCATCCATCTTATCACTGCGATTCGGAACCTTCGAGGGGAGATGAATATTGCCCCTTCTGAAATACTGAACGCCCAGATTTGTCCCCATGATGAACGGGCGCAAACCTTTTTTAATCAGTACCTCCCTTATATCAAACGGTTGGCCCGCCTATCGGTCGTGTCGGTGGAAGTGGGGCTTGCCCCGCCTAAAATGGCCGCAACGATACCGACAGATTGGGGAGAAATTTACATTCACCTTTCCGAGGCGCGTCTGGAAAAAGAGATTACCCGGCTTCAAAAGGCCCTCCAACAGATGGACCTTGCGCTTTCCAAAATCGAGGAGAAACACGCCAACCCCCATTTCATCACCTCTGCCCCAAAAGAGGTCGTAGGGAAATCCGTCCAAAAACGGGCGCAAATTAAAGAGGAAAGGGCCAAAGCCGATGCCCATCTTCAGCGATTTTGCAACATGATCGTATTGCCAGAAGCAACTTCCCCCAAAAAAGGAGATCAACGTGATTGAACCGTTCCTCTTAAAGGAACTGGCCCAGCGGGGCCTTTCGGAGGATTTAATTTACGGCGACCGGACGACCGAAGCGCTCTTCCCTCACCCGCTTCCGGGAACCGGAAGCGTGATTGCCAAGGAGGATCTTATTGTTGCGGGGCTGGATCTGTTTGAAACCATCTTCTCCATCCTCGATCCGGACGTTCAATTTGCAAGCAGGATCACGCCGGGGCAGATGGCAAAAAACGGGTCGCAGATCGTCCAAATGACGGGGGATGGGCGGGCCCTTCTCAAAGGGGAGAGGACTGCGTTGAACTTTCTTCAACGCCTTTGTGGCATTGCCACGCTCACCCATCAATTTGTGGAGCGGGTTTCTGGAACATCGGTGAAAATTGTGGACACGCGAAAAACCACACCCGGATTTCGCGCGTTGGAAAAGGAGGCGGTTCGTCTGGGCGGCGGCGTTAATCACCGTTTTCATCTGGGAGATATGGTCCTCATTAAAGACAATCACATTGCGCTCGCAAAGGGCATTGTGAACGCTGTAAAACAGACGCGGGCTGCTCTTGCGCACCCCCTTAAAATAGAGGTGGAGGTGACCAATCTCATCGAAGTCGGCGAAGCGATAAAAAGCGGGGCCGATATCATTATGCTCGATAATATGCCGATCGGCGAAGTACGGCGGGCGGTCGCAGCCATTCGGGGGAAATCCCCTTCCATCCTGATCGAAGTTTCAGGCGGCATTACCTTAGGAAATGTGGAGGCCGTTGCAAAATGCGGCGTGGATATGATCTCGATTGGCGCGTTGACCCACTCCGCGCCGGCGGTTGACATCAGCCTGGAAATAACACCTCAATGATCGCACGAGATAACCGGAGCAAAAACGGATGGCCCCTGATATCCATTGATATCCATTGATATCCAATGACACCTATTGATATCCAAAAGATTGAGCAACATCTAAAAGGCCGGCACGGGGAGAGGGGTATCATTCGGGAGGCCCTCTTTTTCGACACAGTCGATTCTACAAACCGAATCGCGCGGGAGATGGGATTAAATGGTCTGCCCGGGGAAGTCGCCATCTTTGCGGAATCGCAGAAGCAGGGAAAAGGACGACTTGGACGACAGTGGATTTCCCCTCACGGAGTCAATCTCTATCTCTCACTATTTTTAAGGCCGCACCAACCGCCACGCGAGTTTCCCCTCTTTTCAATGGCCACCTCGGTCGCCCTGGTGCACGCCATCCGATCGATCACCGGCCTTGTTGTAAGCATCAAATGGCCCAATGATATTATATGGAACGATAAAAAGGTTGCTGGAATTTTGATCGAATCGGAATGTCATGGAGATCAGGCCGCGCCCCTGGTCATCGGAATGGGGGTCAACGTCAACATGGACCCTGCCGATTTTCCACCTGAAATTTACGCCACGGCCGCATCGCTTAAAATGGCGCTGGGACAACCGATTGACCGAAGTGATCTTGCCATCGCCATCTTGGACGCGTTTTCTGACCAGCACCTCCTTTTAGGAGAGGGCAAAAAAGACCTCCTGGTGCTGGCCATGAAACGATACTGTCAAACCCTGGGGAGAAAGATTATGGTTCAAACAGCACAGCGGCAGTTTGAAGGATGGGCATTAGATATAGAAGAAGATGGGACGCTCCTCATAAAAATGGGAGATCACAGCCAGAGAAAAATCTTAGTCGGAGACATTACCCATCTACGCGAGATCGTCTCCTGATCCTGGCCCCTCCCGCTTAAGCCATCATAGGTGAGTCCGCGCATGCCAAAGAACGGGAAAATGCTGCTGGCAATTGATATCGGAAACAGCCATGTAGTCATTGGGGTTTTTCATAAAAAAACCCTCGTCGGACAGTGGCGCATTGCGACAGCGCTCCATAAAACGTCTGACGAATATGGGCTGGTTCTGACAGATTTCCTCCAAGCTGCCAGCCTCGTCCCTTCTCAATTTTCGGGGGCAATTCTTTCCAGTGTCGTCCCCCCCCTCACCCCCGTCTTTTACGAGATGATGGAGAAATATTTCTTGATTTCGGCCATGACGGTTACTCCTGCCCTTGCAACGGGAATTCAGATTCAGTATGGCCGCCCCTTCGAGGTCGGGGCCGATCGGATCGTCAACGCGGCGGCGGCCTATCATCTATATGGCGGGCCTGTTATCGTAGTTGACTTTGGAACCGCCACCACATTCTGCGTCATATCCAAAATGGGCGATTATTTAGGAGGGGCCATTGCGCCCGGTCTCATCATATCGGCGGAGGCCCTTGCATCCCGCGCGGCCAAACTCTTCCGGGTCGAGTTGATCAAACCCAAAACCGTTATTGGAAAAGACACGGCAACCAGCATGCAATCCGGGATGATTTTTGGGCATGTGGGAATGGTGAATGAAATCGTCCATCGGATACACCTTGAATTGGGAAGAAAAACGGAGGTCGTTGCGACGGGCGGACTGTGCCCCCTGATCGCCCCGGAATGTAAAATCATCTCAAAAGTAAGACCCACCTTGACCTTAGAGGGACTCATGATTATTTACGGCATGAACGCCCTCTCCCAAAACTCTAAACCTTGAGGAGGGACAGGGGGAATCGTCTTTATGGGGCATCTGACCATTATTAAGGTGGCAAATTTGGAAAACCAATTGGAAAACCAAGAAAACGAAATCACACCGCAGGATAAGATAGCAGAAGAGGAGAAACAGGAGGTGCCCCCCGGCGAAGTCGCGTCGCTTCGTGCAGAGATTGAGAAAAAAGAGCTGGAGGCCAAGACCTCCTTTGACCGATATCTAAGAACACTTGCCGATTTTGAAAATTTTAAAAAACGGACGCAAAAAGATCAGGCCGACCAGGCTCGGTTTTCCAACGAGAGGCTTATTAAAGAGCTCCTGCCCGTTATTGACAATCTTGAACGGGCCATCGCCCATTCTAAAGAGACAGCCGACTTTGCCAGAATGCTCGAAGGGATTGAGCTGATCTGCAAGGAGTTGCACGCGATCTTGGCCAAGACCGGTGTGCGTCCCATGGACGCCATTGGCAAACCGTTCGATCCATTCTTCCACCAGTCGGCCGGGCAGGCAGAAATTGCGGAAGGGGCCGAAGGGGAAGAAAACCGGGTGGTCGGCGAGATACAAAAGGGATATCTTTTTCATGACCGAGTTCTGCGCCCTTCTCTGGTGGTGGTTTCAAAGAAAAAGAACCGAGAGGAAGCTTCCCAATAAAGTTATTGGACTAATTTGGGCTTATCATTAAAGGAGGAGAAAATGGCCAAAGTAATTGGAATTGACTTAGGCACCACCAATTCGTGCGTGTCGGTTGTCACAGGGGGAGACCCGGAGGTTATCCCAAATGCGGAGGGGAACCGAACCACCCCGTCTGTGGTTGCTGTTACCGATAAAGGGGAGCGGCTGGTGGGACAAATCGCGCGAAGACAGGCGGTCACCAACCCAACCAATACGATCTACTCCATCAAGAGGCTGATGGGAAGGAAATTCGATTCACCGGAGGTTAAAGAGGCGCTCAAACGCCTCCCTTATAAGGTCGTGTCGGCC
Source organism: uncultured Nitrospirota bacterium (assembly GCA_964373895.1). Taxonomy (GTDB): domain Bacteria; phylum Nitrospirota; class Nitrospiria; order SBBL01; family SBBT01; genus SBBT01. The sequence continues at coordinate 20,638 of CAYJWQ010000018.1, read as the reverse complement.
TCAAATGGCGATGCCCATGTTGAGATTCAGGGAAAGGCGTACAGCCCTCCAGAAATATCAGCCATGATTCTGCAAAAGTTAAGAGCGGACGCTGAAAACTACCTTGGCGAAAAGATTACGGAGGCGGTCATTACCGTTCCGGCCTACTTTGATGACAGCCAACGTCAGGCGACAAAAGATGCCGGGGCGATTGCGGGGTTGACTGTCCTTCGGATCATCAATGAACCGACGGCAGCCGCCCTGGCGTACGGGTTAGAAAAGAAAAAAGATGAAAAAATCGCCGTCTATGATCTTGGGGGAGGGACTTTTGATATTTCTATTTTGGAGATCGGGGAGGGGGTCTTTGAAGTCAAGTCCACCAATGGGGATACCTATCTAGGCGGAGATGATTTCGATCTCCTCATACTAGATTGGCTTGCCGCCGAATTTAAAAAAGAAAATGGAATTGACCTTAAAAAAGATAAGATGGCCCTGCAACGCCTTAAGGAGGCGGCCGAAAAGGCAAAGATAGAGCTCTCTTCCTCGCAGGAGACAGAGATCAACCTCCCATTTATTACGGCGGACGCATCAGGACCGAAACATCTGACCATTAAGCTTTCACGCTCTAAATTAGAGCAGATGGTGGAAGGCTTAATCGAGAGGACGATGGACCCATGCAAGAAGGCGTTGTCCGACGCCAGTCTCACCCCATCAGAGATCCACGAGGCGGTACTGGTGGGCGGCATGACCCGGATGCCAAAAGTCCAAACATTGGTGAAAAACCTCTTCAATAAGGACCCGCATAAGGGGGTCAATCCGGACGAGGTGGTGGCGGTCGGCGCAGCCATTCAGGCTGCCGTCTTGAAAGGAGAAGTTAAAGATGTCCTTCTCCTCGATGTGACGCCGCTCTCACTTGGCATTGAGACCTTGGGCGGTGTTTTCACACGCATTATTGACAGGAATACAACCATACCGACCAAAAAGAGCCAGACGTTCTCAACGGCCGCCGACAATCAAACCGCGGTTACCATTCGCGTCTATCAGGGAGAGCGAGAGATGTCGGACGACAACAAACTTCTCGGCCAGTTCGATCTTGTCGGCATACCCGCCGCCCCACGGGGCGTTCCCCAGGTTGAGGTCACGTTCGATATTGACGCCAATGGGATTGTTCATGTCGCCGCAAAAGACAAGGCGACCCAAAAGGAGCAATCGATTCGCATCACGGCATCCAGCGGCCTTAACAAAGATGAAATCGAAAAGTTTGTGAAAGAGGCCCAGGCGCACGCATCGGAGGACAAAAAGAAAAAAGAGCTGGTGGAGGTCCGCAACGAGGCGGATAGCCTGATCTATAACACTGAAAAATCACTCGGTGATTTCGGCGACAAGATCGCTCAAGATGAACAAACAGCGATCCGTGAGAAAATCGGAGAATGCAAGAAAGCCATGGAAAACAACGACATCGAGCAGATCAGGACAGCCATTTCCGCCCTGACCAAGGCGTCCCACAAATTGGCGGAAGAGATGTATAAGAAAACGACAGAGGATAAATCCGCACCAGACGAAAAAGCGGGCAAACCTGACGCCAAGGCCGACAATGTGGTGGACGCCGAATTTGAAGAAACGGATAAAAAATAAATTTAGAAACCGATGAAGCAGTCGCTCACAACCTTGAGGCCACATGCCCGCTAAAAATGACTACTACGATATCCTGGGGGCTGATCGAAACGCCTCGGAAGAGGAATTAAAAAGGGCCTATCGCAAGAAAGCGCTTAAGTATCATCCGGACCGAAACCCTGGAGACAAAAAAGCGGAAGAACATTTTAAGGAAATAAACGAGGCCTACGCTGTTTTGAGCAACTCTGAAAAACGGAGCAACTATGACCGTTTCGGCCATGTCGGCGTCGACACCAGCGGTTTTGATCCCTCACAGGGATTCTCAGACATCTTTGGAGATATTTTCGGAGAATTTTTTGGCGGCGCGCCAGGCGCAGGCCGCAAGCGGGCCCAACGGGGAGAAGACCTTCAGTATGGTCTAACCATTACTTTTGAAGATGCCCTCTTTGGGAAAGAGGCGAAGATTAAATTGCGACGTCCCGAAACCTGCCACAGTTGCAGGGGAACGGGGGCGAAGGATGGACGGACCAAAAACTGTCCCGCATGCGGCGGAGCAGGCCAACTCCATTTTCAACAGGGCTTCTTTACTGTCAACCGGACATGCAACCAATGCCGCGGCGGAGGATCGGTCTTCCTGGATCCCTGCCCCGACTGCCGGGGAGAGCGTTATATCGCCCGAGAGAAGACCATTTCCGTCAAAATACCTGCAGGGGTCGATACCGACAGCCGTCTTAGAATTATCGGAGAAGGAGAGATAGGCGCAAATGGTGGTCCCCCGGGCGATCTCTATGTTGCCATCACCGTTCAGAAACACCCCCAATTTACACGGGAAGGGGATCATATCCTTTGCGAGACTTCCGTTAGTTTCATTAAGGCAATTTTAGGAGGGAAAGCGGAATCACCCACTATAAAAGGTCCAGTCAATGTCACCATTCCGCCTGGAACACAGGATGGAAAGATCTTCCGCTTAAAGGGCCTGGGGTTCCCAAACCTTCGAGGACATGGCGTAGGCGACCAACTTGTCAAAATTAAGGTGGAAATCCCAAAACAGATTACCCCTCAACAAAGGGAACTTCTTGAAGAATACGCGAAGACAAGTGGGGAAGAGGTTGAATCCGATTCCGGCAAGCTCTTCAAGAAAGTAAAAAACCTCTTTGACTAGAAGGTTGTTGAAAAACGCTCTTAATCGATGCCCGTCTATTTCATTCGCAGAGATCAGGTTGCAGGCGGTAAGATTGAAATTGCGGATCAATTGGCGCATCATCTCAAAAATGTGCTTCGTTTTAAAGTAGGCGACACGCTTCTACTCGTTGACGAGCAACCGAAGCGGTATTTCGCCAAAATCATTAGGAGCGTCTCTTCTTCTCTCCTCCTTTCTATTATGGAAGAAGAGGAACTTCCTCAAACGCGCCTCGAGCCGGTCATTCACTTGGGAATAGGGCTCCTGAAAGGGGATAAAATGGACTGGACCGTGCAAAAAGCGACGGAGCTCGGTGTAAACCGTATCACCCCCTTGATCACTGCGCGCACCATTGTAAGGCCCGACACCGCGCGGCTGACACGTCAACATGCGCGGTGGGTCGCTATCGCCACGGAAGCGGCGCAACAGTCTGCTCGATGGTCGATTCCACAGGTTGATCCTCCACTCGATTTTCACACATTCCTGTCAGAGACGCCCGCCGGTTTTAAATTCATTCTCCATACAGAAACGGGACCGCTTCAGAACCCCCTTTCTACCGATGATTCCTGCGGGACGATCCTCATCGGACCGGAAGGGGGATGGGAAGAATCAGAGGCCGAAGATGCGACGCAAAAAGGGTATCTCCCTCTGTCACTGGGGGAGAGGATTCTACGCGCAGAAACGGCCGCCCTTGCCGCCCTCACCATCATCCAATATGAATTTGACAACAGGAAACGTTATGGAAATCATTCCTCCTGACCTTCCCGCCATCGAAAGCAATCCTATACAAACCCATAAAATCCCATCCTTATCGTTAACGAAAACCGGCTTTCTCCGCAGGGCGATTGCCTTCTCCATTGACCTTATCATTGTACAATTTCTATATCTGATCCTTTTTATTGTCGGCACCTTTGCAATCAACCTGTCTCTTAAAGAAGCTGCCGCTTCTGCGACAGACGTCTCGATGATGGTTCCATTCGTTTCAGTCTGGTTTTTTCTCTTTATCTGTTACTTTACCTATTTTCATTCCAAAGGGGGCCAAACCCCTGCAAAAATGATCATTCGGATTAAGGTGGTCACCCATGAAGGGACCGATCCGTCAACGTGCCGCTCCTTCTTTCGCTCGCTCGGCTATTTTATGTCATGTCTCTTTTTCGGGATCGGATTCCTTGTCGTACTTTTTGAAAAAAAAGGGCGGGGATTGCACGACATGCTGGTCGGCACCCAGGTCGTTCTTTCCGAATAAATGCAGACCGTCGTTATCCCCATCTTACTCTTATTTGTAGTTTCAACGGCGTTCGCCGAGACAACGGTTGAGCAAATTGCCGCCATCGTCAATGGACGCGCCCTTCTCCTCTCCGACATAAAACGCTATCACCTGTTTTTTGGTCAAAAGAACGATGCCCCGTCCGAAGATGGGTCCGGTCTTGCCGTGCAACTTGAACAGATCATTGACCATCTTCTCCTGCGGGCCGAGGCTGAACGGTTTGTTCTTCACAGCCCCTCCGAAAATGAAATTCATCAACACTTAGACCTCATCCGACGCCGCTTTAAAAACGAAGAGGCGTTTAAGAAGGCGCTGCGCCAATTCGGCCTCTCCATCGAAGAATTCAAGAAAGAAGTGGTTGATGATTTATGGGTACAGAAGCTCCTACGTGAGCGGATTAACGCCTTTATCGTCATTCCTCACAAGGAAGTGGAGAAATATTATCAGGAGCGCTCGAACCTGTTCTTAGGGAGGAAAAAAGAGGACGCTTACGCTGCGATAGAAAAGATTCTAGCAAAAGAGAAAGAGACCCTACGGAGAAAAGAGTATATCGCCGACTTAAGGACAAACGCCCGCATTGAAATTAATCTTAAGTCGTACCCCCTTCCTGGAGAAGATTAACGCCGCTTTATTTATCTTGCCAATCCTGAAATACCGGAAAGGAGATATTTCAGGTCGTCGTCTTCAAACGTCAGTCCGGCGCCAAGAAAATAGGTATCGAGGCTGCGGTTTAATATCTGATCGTATCCCGCTTCCAGGCGGATATGATCAAGGAGGGTGTATGAGGTGGTCAATTTCAGATGCGCCCGTTCCGACAGCGGATCATCGCTATTGAAATCCCACGCATCCAGGCTCACGCTAAAATTCTCATTCGGGAAAATATAGTCTGCGCCAACTCCAAAAGAGCTCTCGACCAACCCAACCCGAAGAGCCAGATCATCCATCTGGCGTCCGAACTGGGCCGAAACCTTCAACTTGCGTTGCGTCTTTAGCGAGGTGACGGTGATGGGAACGCCATTGGTGGTTTTAACCTCGGTCTCCTCCGTTACACGGCCACGCGGGTCGTCAATGACTTCCAGGAGGTAATATTTATCAATTCTTGGCTGAAGGCGAAGGGTAAAATATCCCTTGTTTTCATCCCCCTGAAGTTGATATTCATTGCGAAGGCCGACATACATTTTAAAACGTTCGACCCTTCCAATGGCGCTTCCCAAGCCCTCCAAAGTGGCATTCAGGTTTTCATAGACCTTCTCATCAGAGAAAAGTTTTCCGATGGTCCCCTCGCCACTTTCTACCTTTTTTGTAATTGCCTGCAAGCCCTTGAGCGTCTGCGCAAGATCATCTAAGGAGCGGTTTAGTTTCTCGTAGGCCGCCTCATCGTTGATCAGTTTTCCAAGCGTCCCCTCGCCGCGCTCCACCTTGCGGGCCAGGTTGTTCAGACTTTGGAACAGGGCGTTTCCCCGATCGTTCAACGACTCTGAAAAGGTTTCAAAATTGTAGACCGAACGGCCTAACGAGTCGCGGTTGTCTTTCACAAAACCGTAAATTCCATCCGTGAGTTTCTGGGCATTCCATAATATCTCTTTGATCGCCACATTCCCTTCCCTCCCTACAAAGATTTCCCGAAGCGCTGAAGTGACGGCCTTCACATCATCGGTAATGCCGGAAAACCGGTCCATCATATTTTCCATGTCAGGGGCCTCCTGACGCGAAGGGAGAATATCCCCCTCCCCTAAGAAGGCAGCGTCCACCCCTGGAACAATCTCGACATAGCGGTCTCCCAACAGACCGCTGGATCGGATGGCGGCATATCCTCCCCTCTTAATTTTGACAGACGGTTGAATCCACATCGATATCTTGGCGGCATCCCCCTCCAGGGAGACCGACTCCACCTGACCTACCTTCACCCCCGCAATTCGAATATAAGATTTTTTATCCAGGCCAGAGGCCGAATCGAAGACAGCAGACAGACGGTAGCCCTCTTCTCTAAAAAGAGAGAAACCGCCCACCTTAAAACTCATATAGGCCAGGACGCCTACGGCCAGCAGAACCATAACTCCCACTTTGGCCTCTGCGGTGAATCCCTTCAATAAATAACCCCTTTCATTCCTATTCCCTTAACTAACGCTGATCGGGCCGACCATGCTACCGTTAATAAACTGCCGAACGGCAGGATTGACACTGTTTCGAATTTCATCGGGCGCGCCCACCTCCAGAATTTTCCCAAGATAGAGCATCGCCATCTTATCGGCAATCTGATAAGCGCTCTTCATATCGTGCGTAATCGTCACCGATGTCACCGAAAGCTGCCGGTTCATTTGAGAGATCAGTCTATTGATAACATCCGCCATAATGGGATCAAGCCCCGTGGTCGGCTCGTCGTAAAGGATAATTTTTGGATCCATCGCAATCGCCCTGGCCAGTCCCACCCTCTTTTTCATCCCCCCCGAGAGATCGGCCGGCATGCGATCTTCAATTCCAACAAGCCCCACCATGGCGAGCTTCTCCCGGACAATTCCTCGTATTTTCTCTTTTGAAAGATGGGTGTGCTCCATGAAACCAAACCCGATATTCTCCCAGACCGACATGGAATCAAAAAGCGCCGCGCCCTGAAAGAGCATCCCAAATCGTCTTCGGAAATGACTCAACTCCCTATCAGAAAGTGTGGAGAGGTCCACGCCATCCACCAGGACCTTTCCGGAATCCGGCCTCATTAAACCGATGATATGCTTTAGAATAACGCTTTTCCCCGTTCCGCTGCCACCGATCACCACCATGTTCTCGCCGGTTTCAACCGTAAGGTTCACCCCCGTTAACACATGGTTTTCACCAAAACTTTTTTTGACCTCAATCAGCTCTATCATAAATGGCGGGTCTCTACGAAATAAAAGCGGTTAGAAAATAGTTGGAGATTAAGATCAGCATCTCTGATACCACAACCGCGCCTGTCGTTGCGCGGCCGACCCCCTCCGCCCCGCCTTCCGCCTGAAAACCCTTATAACAGCTAATCGTGGCGATAATCATTCCAAAGACCGACGCCTTTAACAACCCCCCAAAAATATCCTCCATCTTAAGATATTGGGTCGTTCTGCGGATATAAATCCCAGGATTTGCGTTAAGCAGTTCAACGGAGACAAAATAGCCGCCGACGATTCCAATAAAATCTGAAAAAATCGTCAGTAAGGGGAGCATCAACAGACCGGCGAGGAGACGGGGTGTGATCAGATATTTCACCGGATTGACCGCGAGGGTGGCAAGGGCGTCCACCTGCTCCGTAACCCGCATCGTTCCCAATTCGGCCGCCATCGCCGCCCCTGCCCGTCCGGCAACAATCAGACCCGTGAGAACAGGGCCCAGCTCCCTTGTCATCGAGAGGGCCACCACCGTTCCCACAAGGCCCTCCGCGTTAAAACGTTTAAAACCGGTATAACTTTGAAGGGCAAGAACCATTCCGGTGAAACTTGCGGTAATGACCACCACCGGGATGGAGTTTACCCCTACGGTTTCCATCTGTTTCGCAATATTTCGTAAGCCAAAAGGTCGCCTGAAGATCGATCGGAGGGCATTTAAAAAAAGGAGGGCCACCGCCCCCATCTCTGACAGGCATTTAAGGATCCAACGGCCTATCTCTTCAATCCATCGCATGAAGATATACCCTGGGAATCCGATCGCTAATGCCGCATAGGATTTCATACGAAATCGTATCGGTCCATCGGGCCAACTCATCCGCCCAGACCGACTCCTTTCCCTCTGATCCAATTACGGTGACCCACTCTCCGGCCGCAAGGTCAGACACCTCGGTCGCGTCAATCATGGTCATATCCATACAGACGCGGCCCACCACCGGGACACGTCGCCCTTTGGCAATCATCACCCCCCGATTCGAGAGAAGGCGGGGATAACCGTCCGCATAACCAAGCGATAACGTGGCGATGAGAGACTCCCGTTTCGTCACGAAGGTACGCCCATAACTAATGGAGACGCCGGCGGAGACCTTTTTTATCGAGATGACGCGCGTCTTAAGCTGCATCGCCGGATGAAGCGGAAGCGTTGCCTCCCCCTGTAACGGTGAATACCCATAAAGCATCAGCCCCGGACGAACGAGATTAAAAGGAGACGCATGATAATGCATAATAGCAGCGCTATTGGCAATATGGCAATAGGGTATCCGAATGCCTTCCCTGCGAAGATGCTCCCAAACCCCCTTCATCTTTCCCAACTGCCTTTCAGCAAACGACAGGTCGGCAAGGTCGGCATCGGCAAAATGGGTGAGGATCCCCTCGACATGAATCCCTTCAAGATCAGCGGCCTTCTGGACAAAGTCAAGCGCGTCCTCCGTTGCCAGCCCCAGGCGCCCCATACCCGTATCAATCTTAATATGGATGTCCACCCTCTTTTTATACCGCCTTGCATAACGGTTGAGCGCCGTCAGCAACGTCCTATCAAAAAGAACGGGAGTCAAGCGATATTGAACCACCTCTGGGATCTGGTCGGCTGAAACGCCGGTCATGATCAAAATGGGGCCCTCTATCCCCGCTTCACGCAGGGCCAACCCTTCTTCCAAATAGGCGACGCCCAGCATGGCCACCCCCATTTTTGTCAAGCAACGGGCCACTTCGATATTGCCATGTCCATATGCGTTGGCCTTCACAACCGCCAGGATTCCCTTTCGCCCGACGCAACGCCTAACCAGTTTAAAATTGTGCCGGATGGCGGCCAGGTTGACCTCGATCACGCTGGCCGACCAACCTTTAGTGGACATGCTGCTCTCCCATTTGATCCTGAAAAATCATACGCCTAAAAAGAAGTACAAAGGAGGGGGTTGGGAATGACGCGACGGACAAAGGAGACTTGTTATACTTCCAAAATCTCGGCCTCTTTTTTCTTAAAGATCTCTTCAACCTTGGCAATGGTTTGGTCTGTTACCTTCTGGGCTTCTTCCTGGTTTCTCCGGGCCATATCCTCGGATAAGGTCCCTTTTTTCTGTAAATCTTTCACCTCGTCATTGATATCACGACGGATGTTGCGAATGGCAACCTTGCACTCTTCGCAAAGCTTTTTTACTAATTTTACCAGCTCTTTTCGCCTCTCTTCCGTCAGAGTTGGGATCTCAATTCGGATTACCTTGCCATCGTTGGATGGAGTCAGGCCAAGCCCGGAGGAGAGGATCGCCTTTTCAATCTCTGGAACCTGGGTCATATCCCAGGGCTGTATCGTCACCAATCGGCTTTCAGGAACAGCAAGGGTTGCCAGTTGTTTTAGGGGCGTCGTAACTCCATAATAATTCACGTGGATCGAATCAAACAGGGCCAACGAGGCCCGGCCGGTGCGAATCGTTACAAGTTCGCTCTTCAGGTGATGTAAAGCGGCGTCCACTTTCTCCAGCATCTTTGTTTTAATATCGCCAGCCATATGGCTAATGGACCTTTCCAATACAGGTGCCGATCGCCTCTCCCGCCAGAACCCGCGCGATATTCCCCTTGTGCTTGATGTTGAAAACAATCAGGGGAAGGTTGTTGTCCATGCAGAGGGTGATGGCGGTTGAATCCATGATTTTCAGCCCTTTTTCAAGGAGATCGAAGTAACTCAATTCCGAGAAAAGTTGCGCCTTCGGGTTCTTCATCGGGTCGCTATCATAGACGCCGTCGACCTTCGTCCCTTTCAAGATTATCTTGGCGCCAATTTCCATTGCCCTCAAAACCGCAGCCGTATCGGTAGAAAAGTAAGGATTTCCCGTCCCAGCCGCAAAGATAACCACCCTTTTTTTCTCCAGATGGCGAATCGCCTTGCGGCGGATATAGCCTTCCGCCAGCTGCTTCATCTCGATAGCCGACTGAACCCTGGTATAGACCCCCTTCCTCTCTAAAATATTCTGAAGGGCCAGGGCATTCAGCACCGTCGCCAACATCCCCATGTAATCTGCCGACGTCCTCTCCATCCCTGCGGCGCTTCCGGCGATACCCCGGAAGATATTCCCGCCGCCAATAACGATCCCGATCTCGACCCCCATATCGGCCACTTCTCTAATTTCTTCGGCGATGTCGTCAATTACTTTCGGGTCAACGCCGCTCCCCTGCTCTCCGGCCAATACTTCTCCGCTTAGTTTTAGAAGAATTCTCGGGTATTTGGAATGAGGCATCGGTCTATCCGTAAGGCGGGGAAAACGCTATCAGGCTGTTCAAAAAGTCCATCTGCTGCGTTCTCGGACTCTCGGAACTCCTCACGTACTGATTTAGTACGCTACGGTTTCCTCGAATCCTGCGGCCTTGGGTCAGAGACCCTTGCATCTGGAACTTTTTGAACAGCCTGCCTGCTTTATGAGTTTTCAGCAACCTGCTATTTGGTTGAATCTCCTTCTCCTAACTGATACCGCGCAAACCGCCTGATCTGAATATTCTCTCCCATCTTGGCGACCTTGAGGGCGATGAACTCTTTAATCGTCAGTTGCGGATCTTTAATAAAGGTCTGCTCCATCAAACATACATCCTGAAGAAATTTCCCGATTTTCCCCTCTACAATTCTTGCCGTTACATTTTCCGGCTTCTTTAGATCGATCGTCTGGCCGAAATAGATGGCCTTTTCGCGCTCAATCACCTCCGACGGAACATCTTCAGGGCGGACATACCGGGGAGGAGGATTCGCGCCTGCAACCTGCATCGCCAAATCACGGACAAGCCCCTGAAACTCGGAAGTCCGTGCCACAAAGTCGGTCTCACAGTTCACCTCAACTAAAACGCCGATCTTCCCTCCGGCATGGATGTATGATCCGACAACGCCTTCCGATGTCTCTCTCCCCGCCTTCTTGGTAGCGGTGGCAAGTCCCTTCCTGCGAAGATAATCGATTGCCCTGGTCAGATCACCCTCCGACGCAGCCAAGGCGTTCTTGCAATCCACCATGCCTGCGCCCGTTCGCGCGCGAAGGTCCTTAATCGCTTCAACGATTGCTTCAGCGCCCACCCTATGATTCCCTTCCCAAGGTGGCCCCGCTACCCCTTGACGCCAACCGCAACCCCTTCTTTTTGCACCGATAACGACGCGGATGAAGACGGCTTCTCCACTTTTTCACTTAGGCGCCGGCCCTCTATGATCGCATCGGCAATCGTGTCGGTCAGCAACCGGATTGAACGGATCGCGTCATCGTTGCCGGGCACAATATAATCAATCTCATCTGGATTACAGTTGGTGTCCACAACGGCAACGACCGGAATGCCCAGACGATTCGCCTCCAAAACAGCGATCCGCTCCTTGATGGTGTCAACAACGAATAACGCGGAAGGAAGCCCATGCATTTCTTTAATACCGCCCAGGTTTCTCTCCAGTTGTTCTCGCTCTTTTTCAAGTTGCAGGACCTCTTTTTTCGGAAGCCGCTTATAGGTGCCATCCGTTTGAGCCACCTCCAACTTTCTAAGCCGCTCGATACTTTTCTTGATCGTTGAAAAATTGGTCAACATCCCACCCAACCACCGCTCGTTGACATAAAACATGTTGCAGCGCTTTGCCGCCTGTGCAACGATATCTTGGGCAGATCGCTTGGTTCCAACAAACAGGACTGAATCCCCTTGCGCCGCGACATCACGAAGAAAATCGATGGCAATGGAAAGTTTCCTTATCGTTTTTTGGAGATCGATGATATAGATACTGTTCTTCTCTCCAAATATATACCGCGCCATCTTAGGGTTCCATCGGTTCGTTGGATGTCCGAAATGCACCCCCGCCTCCAGCAATTCTTTCATTTCAACCACAGACTCATCTCCCCTCATTTCTTTTTAAGATTGATCTTAACAGGATAAAGCTTTTAAAAAGTATCATATCAGCATGGTTTTTTGCAAGCCCGCGTATCAAATCATCTAAAATGTAACTCTGGATACAATGGTCGGAAAAACCTGGACCATTTTTTAGGCTTGTGTCAGCAGTAGTAGGTCTGTTATTCACAAGCCAGCAGAAAGGAGCCCGACCTGATAAAACGAAGGCAGATAGGTCCAGACCTGAAGGCAAAAGTGGCCTTGGCGGCAGTAAAGGGGGAGATGACCCTCTCCGAGATTTTTCCCAGGGATGGGAAATCCTCTTTATGTGTGTTGACGGATGAGAACGATTCACGAGGTCGGTCTAAAAGGAGAAAAGAAGCGAAGAGAGAAAAACTGCTACTACGATTTTAAAAAAATGGTCTAGCCAAACCCAACTACCTTAACCCACAGGAAGGGATCTCCACTCATTTCTATCGCTGTATTTGGGCCGCGTATCATTCCTTGATCTTCATAAGAAATTTTTGTTATTGTATATATATCCATATTCTGGATCAGGGAAAGACCAGGGAGCCGAACGCAAGGTTATTTCTGGATAACCTGTTATTATTTTCAAGGAGAGTGCATGTCGCGCGTTGTTAAAAAAAGAAGGAAGAAGATGCGGAAACACAAACAAAAAAAACTGCAGAAGAAGATGAGACACAAGAACCGATAAACTCAAGACAGAGGGGAGGCTGCGATGGTAGATGTAAAACGTGTCAAGATTCAGGTTGTAACGGCGCGTTCAACATACGTGGGGCACTTAACCATTCCACAAATGCGAAAAAGGGTGTCGGATGTCTTAAATGAGGAAGAGCGTCTCTTTATCAATCTAACGGATGTAACCATGGAGGGAAGGCCGGATCAGATCTCTTTCGTATCGCTCAATAAAAACATGGTTGAATCGGTCTCAATCGTAGAGGAAGAACGTTAGTACAACATCACGGCTCTGCGTCAAAACAATGAGAAAGATGTCTCCAAGAAGATCAGCCAGGAGTTCAGACGATTCTACGATACACGCGCAGGCATGTCTCCCTCGATGACTAGCGAAGGGGGCCTGTCCCGCTGGCGCACAATCGTAATCCGCCCTGATTTTGACTTCAGTCCGACCAGAGATTTAATTTCTCTCCCCATTAAGGATCAATCTCGTGTCACCATTTTCCGCCCTTAAAGGGTTTAAAGATCTCCTTCCGGATGAGGCAAGACAGCTTCAATGGCTCGAATTAAGAACCTATGAAACGTTTGAGGCGTTTGGTTTTTCTCCCATTCGCACGCCGATTCTTGAGGTCGCCTCCCTCTTTAACCGAAGCATCGGGGAAGCGACCGATATCATTGAAAAGGAGATGTACACCTTCGAGGACTGGGATGGGAGGAAAATCTCTCTACGCCCGGAGGGAACGGCATCCGTCGTTCGGGCCTATATTGAGCATCACCTGTCTTACGCTTCCACAGCCAAGTTTTATTATATCGGCCCCATGTTTCGGCATGAACGCCCTCAAGCCGGGAGGCTCCGCCAGTTCCACCAAATTGGGGCGGAAATCATTGGAGATTCGAGCCCCCGCCAGGATGTGGAGCTCCTGTCGCTGGTCTATTATTTTTTCAGAAAACTCGATATCAACGATATCACGCTGGAGATGAATAGTCTTGGCTGTCCTCAATGCCGACCCGCATATCGTCTGGCGCTTATGAACGCCCTTCAAGGCGAAATCTCCCACCTCTGCGAAGCGTGTCAGCGACGCTATCAATCAAATCCGCTTCGGATTTTAGACTGTAAGAGATCGGCCTGCAAGGAGAGGACACGCAAGGCCCCCCTCTCCATCAATCATCTCTGTCCTGAATGCCAAGGACACTTCAAAGAGGTGCGGGAGGGGTTGGATCGTCTTGAAATCCCGCATACGCTTAAGCCTCATCTGGTGCGCGGGCTCGACTATTACACGAAAACCGCCTTTGAGATAACCAACAACCGCCTCGGCTCTCAAAATGCAGTTGCCGCAGGCGGACGCTACGATGGTCTCATTGAGACGATGGGCGGGCCTCCAACGCCCGCAGTCGGATTTGCGATCGGCATCGAGCGTCTGATGCAGCTCATTGATCCAAAACAAATTCCTAAACCATCTCTTCCCCTCTATATTGCGCCATTAGGGAAAACCGCCGGCCAGTTTCTTCTATCCCTGACCTTTACACTACGGAGCAACGGCCTTCGGTGCGAAATGGGGGATGAGGCCAGCAACCTTAAGAATCAGATGAAGCAGGCAGACCGACTGGGCGCCAGGCATGTCCTGATCGTTGGCGAGTCAGAACTTGCAAAAGGATGCGCTATCTTGAGAAATATGACCACAAAAGGGCAGGAGGAGATTCCATTAACGGAACTCTCTGAATCGCTTCTCTCGCGCATTCAACGTTGAAAGGCCTATTCCTATGGAGAAAAAGAAACTCGGGATTCTTCTTTCGACCCCTCCCGAACATAAGAATCTTACCACCGTCGTCTCGCTCGCCATGGAGGCGAGGCATCGGCAGATGGATATCTACCTCTATCTAATTGATGACGGGGTAGAAAATCTGTACCATCCTAAAATAGACGCGCTCCAGAAGGAAGGGGTCAAACTTTTCCTCTGCGCCTATGGCGCGCAGCGCCGCGGCATCCCCACGAGCGATAAGGCCGTCTTCTGCGGGCTGGTGGTCCTCTCCGATCTCGTTAAAGGTTGCGACCGCTTTGTGACATTCAACTAAACATGGCCTTTGTTATCCTCATACAAAGCAATCCAGAGATTAGTCATCGCGCCTGTGAGGGGGTCCGAATCGCCCTGGGACTGGCCGCAGGAGGACATGAAATTAATTTGATCCTGGTGGAAAAAGCCACGCTTCTTCTCACACCGGACGCGGATGAACAGGTGGACGGTGAATTAATGGTAAAGTTCCTTGCAGGTCTTAAAGAATTTATTCCGGTCTTCTACGTCCATGAGGTGAGCGGGGCGAAGATCGAAGAGAGTGACTATCCCATCCAGATCCTCTCCCCGGAAGAGATTGCGGCGAAGATTTCCGGATCAACCCATTTTGCGATCTTTTAACCATGAAGCGAATCCTGCATATTCTAAAGAAAAAAGATGCGCAGTTTGCGATGGAGGTGATTCGGAGCGAGGGGCTTACAGATGAGGTCACCATTATCCTCATCCAAGACGCAACGGATATTAGCCTTACCGTGGGAAATGTTTGTGTCCTTGCGGACGATGCCCCCGCGGCCACCCCATACCGTAAAATAGGTTACAGCGAAATGCTGGACGCCATTTTTCACGCGGACACGGTCGTCACCTGGTAGGTTATTTTTGTAGGTTATTCTTCCTGATATTCCTCATACCAGGCCATCTGTATCGCCTCAAGGATTCCCTCGTTGGACTTCTTGGGGTCATCATCAAAACTGGAAAGTCCTGTGACCATTTTATGGAGGTCCGTAAAGCGGACAGCCAAGGGATCGGTTTCAGGATAGGTTTGCAACAGCAACAATGCAATTTCCTCCGTGTCATGCCAGGTCAGTTTCATCTTTTCCACCTTGATAAAACTTACAAATCAGATATTTTTTTATGCTGCAGCGCCTCTTTTAGGGACTGATCCATTAAAAGCGCCGCAAGATGTTGTGTGGAGCGATCAAGCCGATCGAGGGCTTCCCGGATAGGGTAATGGTCGGCCCCCTCCATCGCAGCCTTCAATGCGACCACCGCCTGATCAATTTCTTGTCGTTCCGGGTCGCTCACCAACATCCCTCCTTCTCTCACCGCTTTTTCTACATGCCGCAGCACCGTCTCCGCCTCATTACGGGCCTCGATCAGCATTCGCGCATTAAAATCTTCTTGCGCATGCGCAATCGATGACGCAATCATCGATTCCACCTCACCATCGCCCAGTCCATAGGAAGGTTTGACCTCCACCGAGTGGACCTTCCCACTTCTGACATCTTTCGCCGTCACGTTGAGGATTCCGTTGGCGTCAATTAAAAAGGTCACTTCAATTCTCGGCATGCCTGCCGGCATCGGTTCGACGCCGGTGAGGTTAAACCTCGCCAGACTTCGGCAATCTTTGACCCTCTCGCGCTCTCCCTGCACCACATGGATCGAGACCGATTGCTGGCCATCCACAAAGGTGGTAAACATCTCTTTTGCGCTCGTGGGAATGGTACTGTTCCGAGGAATCAGCCGGCTGACCACGCCCCCCATGGTCTCAATCCCCAGAGAGAGCGGCGTCACATCCAGAAGGAGCATATGCGTGATGCCGCCCGCCAAAATATCCGCCTGTACCGCCGCCCCTAACGCCACTGCTTCATCGGGATCAATCTCGCTGTGCGGCATCTTCTTAAAAAGGGAGGAAACCTGCTCCTTCACCAGGGGAATTCTCGTCGAACCGCCGACTAAGATCACCTCATCAATCTGATCAGGCCCAAGCGCCGCGTCTTCCAGCGCCTGTCTGCATGGCACCATCGTCTGCTCAATCAAATGGCCAATTAATTTCTCAAACTCAAGGCGTTTGATCTCACGCCGATAGGTGATCTTTTTCCGCGGAAACGAGAGCGATATTTCGGCGCGGTCCTCTGAAGAAAGCTGACGTTTTACCTCCTCGCAGCGTATCCGCACCTCCTGAAGCGCATTCGGATCATTTGAAAGCTCCACGTGGTGATGCTCGGAAATATCTTTCACGATAAAACCGACCAGCAATTGATCAATGTCATCCCCCCCTAGATGGGTGTTTCCATTGGTGGAGAGAACCTCAAAAATACCGTTGTTGATCTTAAGAATAGAGATATCAAATGTGCCCCCGCCCAGATCGTAGACGGCAATGGTCCCTTCTTTCCGTTTCTGAAACCCGTAAGCCAGAGAAGCGGCCGTCGGCTCATTGATCATTCGAAGCACATCGAGGCCCGCAATCTTCCCGGCATCCTTCGTTGCCTGACGCTGACCGTCATTGAAATAGGCCGGAACGGTAATCACCGCCTGTCGGATCGGCTCCTTGAAAAAAGCCTCGGCCCTCTGTTTTAACTCTTTCAGGATAAAAGCGGAAATTTCCGGCGGGGTGTATAATTTCTCACCGATCTGAATTCGAACCACATCCCCTTCCATAAATTGAAAAGGGAGAAAACGGGCATCCTCTTTAATATCATCAAAACCTTTTCCCATAAAACGTTTCACGGAGTAAACCGTTCTATCCGGATGGGTCACCAGACGCCCCTTTGCAGCCTCACCCACCCACATCTCCCCCTCGCCAAAAGCGACAACGGAAGGGAGCATCCCGACCCCATTTGCATCTTTGATGACCCTGGGCGTCTCCTCGTCCATAAAGGCAATCAGGCTGTTGGTGGTCCCTAAATCAATTCCTACAATCTTTGCCACACTTTTCCCCATTCTAAATAAAATGTGCTACCCTTTTTATGTTCCATTAAGAAACACTGCTTGCTCCGATGCCTGCCACTCCAATGTATGAAGGATACCCGACCGACCGTCTTAACATTAAATGTAGTTAGAAGAACATTACAACATTCTGTCTTGGTTATTTATATGACACACCTATTGGAGACTCAATAAGTCGTACTTATCTGTAACACATATCTCTGACAGACGTCAATCTGAAAGTCAAACCCTGGAACAGAGATAGAAACTTGTTCTGCTATCTAAATCCCCTCCCCTTGCGGGAGGGGATGAAGGGGAGGGGAAACCAGGCTGGTGATCTTTCACCCTCTCCCTAACCCTCTCCCATCAAGGGAGAGGGAACAATTAGAGGTTCTCTATCGCTGTTCCTGGGTCAAACAGGATTAAGGGTGAGAATGGAGCGCTCTTTCGAGGGCATCTCTCATCACTTGAATCGGCGCCTTTTGATGGGTCCAGATTTCAAACGACAATGCCCCTTGATGTAAAAGCATCCCAATCCCTGGGATAATGGTCGCCCCTCGTTTCTTTGCAGCGGAGAGCAAAGGCGTTTCTCTAGGGCGATAGAGCAGATCGGCCACCACCCATGATGGATCCAAAAGATCGGATGGAAAAGGCAGAGGATCGTCTTCCTTCATTCCTAACGGTGTGGCGTTAATCAACAAGGTAGGGGCAGTCTGACGACCGAGCGAGGGGATATCATCCATTCCAATCACGGATATTTTTAAATGGGCGGATGATAAGGTCAGCCGTTTTGCCAGACCCTCCCCCCGCGCCAATTTTCTTGCCACAAGAATTATTTCCGATACACCATATTTTGCCAACGTAAAGGCCACCCCCTTGGCGCCTCCTCCCACCCCAATAAGAATCACACGCATCGCTGACGGGTCCACGCCTCTCTCCAGGAGCGATGTCAAAAAGCCCCTTCCATCTGTATTGTGGCCAACAAGTTTTTCTTCACGGACTTCAATCGTGTTCACCGCGCCGATACATTGCGCCTCTTCATCCACCTCATCCAACAAGGGAACCACCGCCTCCTTATGCGGGATTGTGATGTTGATCCCTTTCATACCCAATGGGTAGATTGCCTCCACCGCCTTCTTTAGATTCTCCGAACGAACTTCAAATGGAAGATAACGGCAGTGCAGGCCCATCACATCAAAAGCGGCATTGTGCATCACCGGTGATAGGGAATGATAGACAGGATACCCAAAAATCCCGAAAATATCGGTTATCATCTGCGGCTTCCTACCGATGCGCCCATAACGATCCTCCAAGCGTGAAAGCGGTTTTAAACAGTTTTTGCTGAAAAACTGTGGATAACCTTGTCTATCGATGAATCGCCAGAAGGCCTGCGTAAGCTAAACAGCGCTTTGCTTAAATAAAAGGCATCTCTTCCCGAAAACCGCCAGGTCCATCAACCATCTTACTTATACATTCTTTTTAATATGCAGCTCTTTTAGCTGTTGTGGCTCAACATCGGAAGGGGCCTGTGTCATAAGACAGATCCCTTTTTGGGTCTTTGGAAAGGCAATCACCTCGCGAATCGAATCCACACCGGCCAAAATAGCCGTTAGGCGATCAAAACCAAACGCAATCCCTCCGTGAGGAGGGGCGCCATACTGAAGGGCCTCCAACAAAAATCCAAACTTTAATTCGGCCTCCTCTTTCTTAATTCCCAACAGGTGAAACATCTTTGACTGCAGATCGGTCTGGTGCATTCGGATGCTTCCTCCCCCCACCTCGGTTCCGTTCAGCACCATATCATACGCCCTCGCCCTAACACGCAGCGGATCGGTCGATAAGAACGCAATGTCGTCCTCTACCGGTGCGGTGAATGGATGATGCTTCGCAACATACCGCTTTTCAACATCATCATATTCAAGAAGCGGAAAATCGGTCACCCAGAGTGGTTTGAATATTTTTGGATCAATTAATTTTAATTTTTGCGCAAGGACTATCCTAAGATAGCCCAAGACGTCGTTCGTCACCTTTTCCTGATCGGCGACAAAAAAGAGCATGTCTCCGGGGCGGCCGGTTAGCCCCTCCCTTATTTTATCGAGTAGATCAGGATTAAAGAACTTTGCGATGGGGCTCTCTATCCCCTCTGATGTGACCTTCACCCAGGCCAGCCCCTTTGCCCCCCTCTGGATCGCCTCCTGCGTGACCATTTCGATCTCTTTTCTCGAAAGCGTTGCGAGACCTTTCGCGTTAATCCCCGCCACCTTCCCTTGTTTATCCATCACATCCCGAAAGACGCCAAACCCGCTGCATGCCGCCAGATCCGATATCTCTTTTAATTCCATCTCAAATCGCAGATCAGGTTTATCCACGCCAAATCGACTGACCGCATCGCCATAGGTTAAACGCGGGAAGGGAGATTCAAGCTGAACGCCTGCAACCTCCGAGAATGCCGCTCGAATCATCTCTTCCATAAGAGAAATAACATCGTTCTGTTCCACAAAAGACATTTCAACATCAATCTGCGTGAATTCCGGCTGGCGGTCGGCGCGAAGGTCTTCATCTCGAAAGCAGCGGACCATTTGGTAATACCGGTCAAATCCGGAAACCATCAGGATCTGTTTGAAAAGTTGGGGTGATTGTGGAAGGGCATAAAATTCGCCCGCGTTCAATCTGCTCGGAACCAGGAAATCGCGCGCCCCTTCCGGGGTGCTTTTTGTCAGATACGGGGTTTCTATCTCCAGGAACTGATGTTGATCAAGAAAGCGCCGGACACTTTTGGACAATTGATGCCGGAGTATGAAATTTCTCTGAACCGAGGGGCGACGCAAGTCAAGATAACGGTATTTCAGCCGCAATGTTTCGGATGGCTCTTTGTCCTCCTCTATTGAAAAGGGGGGGGTTAGGGAGGCATTCAAGATAGACAAATCGGTCGCAAGGATTTCGATGTCACCGGTGGAAAGCGCCGGATTCCCTGTCCCTTCCGGCCTAAGCGCCACCGTCCCCTGAACCTCGATGACATATTCTGAACGAAGGGTATGCGCCCATTGATGGATTCGCTCGGAGAGCTTCGGATTAAAGACAACCTGGACCAACCCCTCTCTGTCTCTTAAGTCAATGAAAATAAGGCTGCCATGATCTCGACGCCGATGCACCCACCCCGCCAACGTAACCTCATGGCCAACATCTTTTTTCGTTAGTGCGCCACAATAATCTGTCCGTTTCATCGTTTCGCACGGTAACACGCACCATTAAATTTTGTCAACGAAACTAAACCCTTGTGGAATTCTCCTGCTTCCGACAACCATCAGACAGGAACGCGGGAACTTCAACCATCCCAAGAACATAGAGAACATACATTGTTCCCTCTCCCCTCAAGGGCTGGTCTTAGCACACACTTGACTCCGTAGGTGTTATGGGCCTAACGAGGGAGGGAGGAGGGCATAAG
>CAYJWQ010000017.1:0-27100 GCA_964373895.1 uncultured Nitrospirota bacterium | reverse complement strand
GTGAGAATGACTTTGCCATTTTATTTCACGTTGGGAATCACTTCGACTGGAAAAAGTTACTTAAGTAGAATCGTCGGATGGCAGGTCCAAAACGAGGAGTGTTCCACGTGGAACACTCCTCCTAAATCATATGGAAAATAGATTTGACATTATTGTCGTGGGTGCGGGTCATGCGGGGACGGAGGCGGCCTTGGCGGCCTCACGCATGGGGGCTAAAACGGCCCTGTTTACGTTAAGCCTTGAAAACATTGGGCAGATGTCGTGCAATCCTGCCATCGGCGGGATTGCAAAAGGCCACCTTGTTCGGGAGATTGACGCCCTGGGCGGAGAGATGGCTAGGGCGATTGATCTGGCTGGCATCCAATTTAAAATGCTCAACACCAGAAAAGGTCCTGCCGTTCGTGCCCTTCGCGCACAGGCTGATCGGGATGTCTATCGGAATGTGATGACCGAAACCCTTCTAAATCAGCCAACCCTCTCTGTTATTGAAGGGAGAGTAGATGAGTTACTGGTTGAAGATGGAAAAATAATCGGAGTGATGGTGGAAGGTGGTACGAAGGCGTTTAGCCCCGCCGTTATTCTGACAACCGGAACCTTTCTTTGCGGTCTTATTCATATCGGTTTAAGAAAATTTCCCGCTGGCAGAATTGGAGAGGCCCCCGCACAGAAGGCATCGCAAAGCCTGATCCGTTTGGGCTTTACATTGGGTCGGCTTAAAACAGGAACTCCCCCTCGATTGGATCGTAAAACCATTGATTTCTCGAAACTAACACCCCAGTATGGCGATGAACCTCCCCTCCCATTCTCGTATTCAACAGAAAAATTAAAGGTGGATCAGCTTCCCTGTCACCTCACCTTTACAGATGAAAAATGTCATGACATTATTAGAGAGCATCTGTCTGAATCTCCCCTCTATTCCGGTGTGATTACCGGGGTTGGTCCTCGATACTGTCCCTCCATAGAAGACAAGGTGGTAAAATTCTCCTCGCATCCGAGGCATCAGGTGTTCTTAGAGCCGGAAGGAAGGGCAAGCGAGGTTATATACCCAAATGGTATATCAACGAGCCTTCCCGAAGAGGTGCAGCTTCAGTTTGTCCGGGCCATTCCTGGTCTTGAGCGTGTCAACATGCTCCGCCCAGGATATGCCATTGAGTATGACTATGTTCCCCCAACACAGCTTTATCCGACGTTGGAAACCAAGGATATCTCCGGCCTTTACCACGCGGGGCAGATCAACGGCACCTCGGGCTACGAAGAGGCTGCCGCGCAGGGGATGATGGCCGGAATCAACGCGGTTTTGAAACTACGCAATCTTCCTCCCTTTATTCTTCAGCGATCAGAGGCGTATATAGGCGTCTTAATTGATGATCTGGTTACTTTGGGTACCGAGGAACCGTATCGGATGTTTACCTCGCGGGCGGAGTATCGGCTTCTACTGCGCCATGATAACGCCGACTTGCGACTGATGGAGAAAGGCCATCAGTTAGGCCTTATCTCCAACCAGAAATTTGAGAAGTTTCTATTGAAAAAACATCGCATTGAGCAAGAAAGGCGGTGGCTGAAGGAGACGCATATACGAACCCTTCCTGGCTGGGATAAAATTTTTCAAGCGGTTGGGATTTCCGATGTGCCCCCCACGGTCACTATTGAGAATCTGTTAAAACGGCCCGAGGTTAACTATGAAAAGCTGGTCGGGTGGTTTGATCTTGAGGATCACTTCGATCCTGCCTTTGCAGATGAGTTGGAGATACAGATTAAGTATGAAGGCTATATTCAACGAGAACTGTCACACGTTGCGCGCCTTCAGAAGATGGAAGAGAAAGCCATTCCCCCTTCCTTTGATTATGCCGGCGTGACCAGCCTCTCGTGTGAGGTGAAAGAGAAGCTGACAAAAATTCAGCCCCGCTCGCTCGGACAGGCGGCCCGTATCTCCGGAGTAACCCCTGCGGCGATCTCCATTTTAATGATTGCGCTGGAGCGAAGACGTCGGAGTCAATCTGGCGAGGGGTCTGTCAGCCCCTCTCGGTAAAACCTTTAAGAAAGTCCGGTTGGGTGGCAATCTACGAGAAACGAGCGGCGTTAGCAACGAAATAGTCTGTGCGCATATATCCCTCTCTCCAGAGAGGGGTATGGTACAGTATGAGGAAGCCAAGGCTGGAGCACTTCCATCGGGACGCCACCGTTTAAAGAGGTTACCGCAATCGAAGAATCTGATAAAACCCTTCTTATTGATGGGGCCCTGAAATTTGGAATCTCTCTCTCCCCTACCCAACTAGACCAATTTTTCCTCTATCTCACGGCACTTTTAAAGTGGAACAGAAAGATGAATCTTACGTCGCTTCGGTTAGAACGAGAGATCATCATTAAACACTTTTTAGATTCTCTGGCGCCGCTTACCATTCCAACGCTCGTGGGAGGGGATTGGATTGATGTAGGTACAGGCGCGGGATTTCCGGGACTGGCCCTTAAAATTGCCCGGCCGAATATAAAGATGACCCTGGTGGAGGCAACAGAGAAAAAAACGACCTTTCTTCACCATGTGATTGGAACGCTCGGTCTGTCTGGCCTGTCCGTTGTTCACAATCGACTGGAACATTTGAAGGGAGGGAGATGGGATGGGGGATATGATTCCCTTTTCTCTCGCGCCCTTAATCCAAAGTTTGTCATAAACAAAGGGAGTCATCTTGTCCGTTCTGGCGGCCACCTGGTTTTTTTTCAGGCGCACACCGACAAAAAGCAATGGGAAGATCTTCTTAAAGATAGGTCCAAAATTACATTGCAAACCATTCAGAGGGTTACCTTACCCTTATCAGATTTTAACCGTTCACTGGTTATACTGGCGGTGGTTTAAGAGAAGGGAGTATCGCTTCACGGTAGTGCGTAGACCTGCTTTCGAAGCTGTTTGGCCATGAAGGAGGCCTTTCTTGCGGCAATGATGGCCTGGCCTCTCTTTTTCTGCTCGCCTAGCCGGACAGATTCCCGTGTCTTTCTAAGAAGTGTTGTTGCCGATACAGTGACCCTATTTTTTTGGAGAGGGGGGATGTTGCTTGATTTTAGCTCTGTCATAAATTGTTCGGTCAGTTCGGTCAGTTGCCTTCCGTAGATAACAATTTCGTGGACATGTCCCTCATTTCCGTGTTGAACCATATCCTGCGAAATTCGATAAATCCCATCAGAGAGTTGCCGAATAGAGAGAGGAGAGGCCTCTTGAGAGGAAGTTTCCCTTACAAAGAAAAACAGGTTAAAAAGAAGGATTAAGGGGAAAACAGACTTTTGCATTTGCCACCAGAATGCTGTAAAAACATATCATTCCATGGGCTAATCCGTCAACAAACACTATCGCAATCAGTGGTCATGAAACCTCTGCCTTTGTTTTTTTTCTTGCTTCATCTAGCCCACGCAGTCTCTTACGCCGCTGATATCGGAAGCTGGCACGTTCAGCAGGGAGAGGTGAACTCCAATGGTCTTTGGGGCGTCCACTTTGTCTCATCGAAAGAGGGGTGGGCTGTTGGCGGCGAGGGTTCTATCCTGCATACAAGAGACGGCGGCGTCCACTGGCAGGTTCAGTATAAAGAACGGGGGGAGCGATTTTTCTCGGTTTATTTTGTTGACGCCCAAAAGGGGTGGACTGTCAGTTGGACAGGCAAGATCGTCTCCACTTCCGATGGAGGAAAGAATTGGACCGAGCAGGCAAGCCCGGTCAAGGTCTGGCTTTGGGATATCTATTTTGTCGACGCCAAAAATGGGTGGGTGGTCGGCGACAAAGGAGTCGTTTTAAACACGACAGATGGCGGCAAGAACTGGCTCCAACAAACCAGTGGTTTTACCACAGTCCCTTTTCTGGAAGTCTTCTTTGTTGATGCGAAGAAGGGCTGGGTTGTAGGATGGAATGGTCTGATCCTTCATTCCGAAGATGGGGGGCAAAGCTGGATTTCGCAAAAAAGCGGGATTGCGCAACCGCTCGAAGCGGTTTTCTTTATTAACGTCCTGGAAGGTTGGGCTGTAGGCCGCCAGGGAATCATTCTTCATACGGTAGATGGCGGGTTGCGTTGGCATCGCCAGGAAGGCCATACCGACAGCCTTCTCCTTGGCGTGCAATTTTCTACCGACCAGGTGGGTTGGATTTCTGGAGGATCCGGAACCTTTCTTAGGACAAACAATGGCGGGTTAACCTGGGAAAAGACGGTGCATCCCCTTCAGAAGACGATAGAAGGATTATCCTTTGCAGATGCGCAGCATGGCTGGGGGGTGGGTTGGGGGGGGGTGATCGTTCACACGAGGGATGGAGGGAAAAACTGGGAAACCCAAATCGGCGGTTTTACGGACCGGCTTTTTAAAATTCAATTTGTGAATGAACGTCATGGTTGGATCGTCGGCGAGGCGGGGACGATATTGCATAGTGAGGATTCCGGAAAGCAATGGACCTCTCAAGATTCCGGAGAGGAAGGATGGCTCCTTTCAGCCCACTTTGTCTCGCATCGGACAGGATGGGCTGTGGGTGAAAAGGGGGTCATTTTACATACGATCGACGGGGGAAAACGCTGGAAGCGGCAATCTCAACTGACGGAAGGAAGTTTGATGGGCGTCTATTTTATCGATCCTAAGATGGGATGGACCGTGGGAGAGTCAGGGATGATTTTACACACCCAGGATGGGGGGAGGAAATGGCGTCTCCAACGTAGTGAAACCATTGCCAACCTAAACGATGTCATATTCTCTGATGAGAAAAAGGGATGGATTGTGGGGGAAGGTGGAGTGATGCTTCAAACGAATGATGGCGGTGAGAGTTGGGGCCCCGTCTCTCTTCCCACCAAGGTTGGTCTTACACGAATCATGATGAAGGGATCAAAAGGGTGGGCGGTGGGAGAAGACGGGGTGATATTGGCCACCGATAACGGTGGCAAACGATGGACCCTTCAGAAAAGCGGCACATCGATGGCGCTCATCGATATTTTCATGCTGGGACAAGAGGGTTGGGCCGTCGGAGATATGGGAACGATTCTTTATACCCGAGACGGAGGGAAGGGTTGGCAATTATCACAAAGTGGAACCTCCCAGCGTCTCAACGGTATTTACTTTGTCTCCAGGATAAAAGGGTGGGCGGTTGGGAAAGGAGGGCTTATTTTAAAATATGAACCAGAACCGATTCGTTAAGAGGGAACCGCTTCCCGATCGTCAGACGGAATGGTTTGTCCCTTCGTTCGGGCCGCTAAAATTCCGAATCGCGATGGGTCTCCTGTTTCTTCCCTATACCGGCATGGTGCTTGGGTTTGCCGTCATCGGCGCCATGCTGGCGACACACATTTTATGGGACCGAGTGGTCGCGATTCTGCTGATCTATTTCTTCGGTCTGGGCATTGCCGCCCACGCACTCGATGCCATCGGGGGAAAAGGGGTAAGACCATGGGGTCAGCATTTTTCTAAAAAACAACTTTGGATCGTGGCGATTATTGGATTGATCTTTGCGTATGCCATAGGGATTTATTATATTCTTACGGTAACGCCAAACCTCCTGGTTATCGCCGTTCTTGAAGGTTTTTTCTTGTTTGCATATAATCTGGAACTATTTGGCGGGAAGTTTCACACCGATACCTGGTTTTCCTTCTCGTGGGGCGTCCTGCCAGCTCTGGCCGGATTTGTGATTCAGACCAATCATCTCTCGCTCCCTTCCCTTGTGGTTGCGGGGGCGATGGGTTTAATCAGCCTGGTTGAAATTAACGCATCGCGTCCTTACAAAGAGATCAAGCGGACAGGGAGGGAAACCGATTCCCTCCCTTACTACGAAACCATTTTGAAAAGCGTCAGCATAGGCGTCATACTATTGGCTGGCGGGATGGTCCTATGGCGGTTATCAGACTAAGAGTTTGTGAAAACATGCAGATTTTTCAAAAATCTACAAATACCTCTTAACATAAATATGTCTTATGGCACTATACTCCTTACGATGATCGTATCGTAGAAGGAGGTTAAGACGCGGGAGTATATGGTCCAACTTAAATCCCGATCAAAAGTTCAGATAAACATACGATAAGACCAATAAGGAAAAAAATGTCATCGGCATTCGATAAATTAGTAGCTGTCATGGAACGGTTGCGTGGAGAGGGGGGATGCCCATGGGATCGGGAGCAGACACGGGAATCGCTAAAGTCGTTTCTGGTTGAAGAGGCATACGAGGTATTAGAGGCACTGGACTCTGAAAATAAAACGCTTCTATCTGAAGAGCTGGGAGATCTTCTCTTCCAGGTTTTGTTTCATGCCGAGATTGCAAAAGAGAAAGGCGAGTTTGATATTGAAACAGTCGTGCAAGGATGTGTAGACAAGATGACGCGACGTCATCCCCATGTCTTCGAGGGGGGGGTGCAAGGGCGCCCTGCCAATGAATGCCCCCCGATGGGGGGCGTAGAACCAAGCGGAGAGGGAGTGGAGACCCTCACCGCCGAAGGCGTCATCAACCGATGGGAGGAGATTAAAAAGCAGGAAGGACGTGCAAAGGGGGATCCAAAGTCTGTTTTAGATGGGGTTCCTAAGACGCTGCCTGCGCTGCTTCGTGCCTATCAGGTTCAGGCAAAGGCGGGACGTGTTGGTTTTGATTGGAAGACCCCGCAAGCCGCTTTTCCGAAAATAGAAGAAGAGATACAGGAAGTCAGAGGAGCCATGGCATCGGGGGATTCCGAAGCGATAGAAGCGGAGCTGGGTGATCTTCTTTTTTCCATTGTGAATGTAGCACGACTGCTAAAAGTAAATCCGGAAGAGGCGTTGAGGAAAATGGTTGCCCGCTTTACGGAGCGGTTTAAAAAAATAGAGTTGGCCGCCGGAGAGCGGGGTATTTCTTCTCTTTCGCTGGAGGAGATGAACGTCCTTTGGGAAAAGGCGAAGAAGCGCCCAGGATAAATACAAAAGGAGGAAGACCCTGCCAGAATATGTCAAGCAACCACTACTCCCCCCATCGCACTGGCTGTTCGGTTCGGTCGGACAGGTTCGCAATCAAGCGGATTTTTTAGAGTTTCTTTTTGACTGCGTCCGTAAATATGGCGACGTGGTCAAAATAGAATATGGCCTGATTGGGGATCTCCTTCGAGGACGGCGAAACTCTGCCGCTTATTTCTTGAATGACCCAACCGATATCAAACATGTGCTTGTTACGAACCAGAAAAACTATCCAAAAGATCTAAATATCATTTCCCATCCGCCGCCGGTTAAAAAAATATTTGGCAAGGGACTTCTATTTAGCAACGATCCACTTCATTTGAAACAGAGGCGGATGATGCAGCCCTTCTTTAATCATCAGCAGATTGCATCTTATGCCGATATGATGATTGAAAAAACGGGAACGGTTTTGGAATCCTGGAAGGATGGAATGGAGATGGAGATTTCCTCTGAGATTGGCCAGTTGACCATGTCGATTGCCACCCGAGCCTTCTTTAACATCGAGTTTTCCGATCAATTGGATGAATTTTCACGGGCCGTTCGAATGGGACAACACGTCCTCGCCAAATCGTTCTTCTCCCCCATCTCTTTTTTGCCGTTCTCGTTGTCTTTTCCCACGAAGCTCAATCGTGATTTACGACAGGTTGTTGCGTTGTTGGACGGGACAATATCAGATGCCATTGCCAGGCGGCGCGCCGCTGACGAGAGTGGCCCGGACCTGCTCTCCGCGTTGTTGAATGCCCGGGATGACGACCAGATTGCGATGAGTGATCAGCAGCTTCGTGACGAGATAGCTACGCTTTTTCTGGCAGGCCATGAGACAACGGCGAATGCCCTCTCTTTTGCCTTTTATCTTTTATCGCAGCATTCGGATGTTGAGGCGCGGCTCTTGGACGAACTGCATTGGGTCCTGGGGGATTCTGCTCCTTCTTTTGATCTTCTTCCCCATCTCACTTATACCGGGCAGGTTTTTTCCGAGGCATTGCGACTGTATCCCCCGGCCTGGATCCTTCAGTCCCGCGTTGCCCGAGAGAGTGACACGCTTCCCTCTGGAACCACAATTCCCGCGGGCGATGTTCTTGTCATTGTCCCGTATATTACCCATCGGAATCCGAAACTCTTTTCCGATCCGGAGCGGTTTGATCCGGAGAGATTTACCAAAGAGGCTTGTGCAGATCGCGCCGAATATGCCTATTTCCCCTTCAGCGGAGGATCGCGTAATTGCATTGGAGAGAGATTTGCAAAAATGGAGGGGGTGTTGCTTTTGGCGACGATTGCGAAACAATTTAAAATGACGTTATCGCCGAATCAAACGGTTGCGCCCAATCCGCTCTTCACCCTTTGCCCTAAAAATGGGGTGTTGATGTGGATAAAAAGGAGGATGTTATGAAAGCGCGGATCGGGAAAGTCGTCGTATTGCTCCTAATCGTTTTGACACTGTCTATTTCAGGATGCGCCTATTTTGCCGTCCGTTTTGCCCCCGAAAAAGTTTCGGAAACGTCCCACACGGCGTTATCCCAAAATGCCATCAGTACCTTCTGGAATAATTTTCACGCGGGCCGCTACGATCAGATTCCGGATACGCTGAAACTGTTAACAGCGGCATATCTCGAAAATCCAAGGGACCCTGTGGTCAGCCTCCTTTTAGCCCACACCCATTTGTGGAAGTTGTCGGAACGACCCCGCCCGGATACCGATCCAACGATCACCGGTCACCTCATCCTTGCAGAACGATACTTTACGGAAGCCTATCGATTAAACCCAAAAGATCATCGGATTTTAGGTTGGCTGGGAGGGGTGAAACTGGCTCTCGGAAAGATCATACACCAGGATGAAAAATTAACGCGGGAAGGTTATTTTATGCTTCAAGATGGGATTAGCCGTTTCCCCGAGTTTAACTATTTCACTGCAGGTTTCGTGATGAGCACCCTGCCTGCAACCCATGCACGTCACCAAGAAGGCTTGGAATACCAATGGAAAAACCTCGATATCTGTGTCGGTGAAAAGATAGACCGAAATTATCCGGACTATCGCCGCTTTATGGCGCTGGAAACAACGTCTGGCCCCAGGCGTGTTTGTTGGAACAGTGAAATTGCCCCGCACAACTTTGAGGGATTTTTCCTGAATATGGGGGATATGTTGATCAAAAATGGGGAGGCGGAAAAGGCAAAGGCGATTTATTCAATTGCCAGGCTTTCAAAAGAGTACGCGTCCTGGAAATATCGGTCCCTCTTGGAGGAACGGATTGAGGAAGCCGATGAACGGGCTTCCCTTTTTCGAGAGGCCAGCCCAAAAAGAACGCCTGAAATGATGTTTGACTCTTCCTATTCCTGTAGAGCCTGTCATGAACAATAAAGAATAATAGCGGTCTTGCAATCACGCAAACCCCGTAGTTGTTCAAATGTCTTTTTCAGCCTTTATGCCACAGAGGGTTGTCTGACGGCCCCAGTGGGGCAGCTCGGAATTTTGACACTCGGAATTTTGAAAAGCGTCAGCCTCGGCGTCATACGATTGGCTTGTGGAATGGTTTTATGGCGGTTGCCAATCTAACGCGATGTTTAGAGGAACAGGTTTCGCGGTTTGATAGAGCGGTCCTTAAAGACGAATGGGCCACTCTTTTTATGGACGGGGTATGGTTGAAGGTCCGACGTGAGACGGGGATGAAGCGGGTTTTATTGCTGGTTGTCTACGGGATTCGGACGGACGGCACGCGGCAGTTGCTTGCGTTTATGCGAGTGCAGGGGGAAAGCCAGTCGGCCTGGGAGGGATTATTAAATGATCTGTTGAAGCGGGGTCTGACCGGGGAGGCGTTACGGATGGTGATTACGGACGGTTGCCCAGGATTGGCGGCGGCGTTGGAGACGGTCTATCCCCGTGTTTTGCATCAGCGTTGTTGGGCACACAAGATGCGTAATATTCTGGCGCACGTGAAGAAGAAGGATTACGATGCGGTGGAACGAAGTGCCCAAGCCATTTACCTATCGGCCAATCGGTATCAGGCGCAACAGGCGTTTCGGCGATTTAGAGCGCGTTGGCAAGCGACTTATAGTGGGAGGGTCAAGCGGTTAGAAAAATATCTTCCGGCCTTATTGAATTTCTTTTCCTGTCCGAGAGAGCAACGGCGTTCATTACGGACGACCAACATTATTGAACGATGTTTTGTAGAGGTTAGGAGGCGAACACGGCCGATGGTCACCTTTGTAAACATTCAGAGCGTGGATCGAATAATCTATACCATCTTTAACTATTTTAATCAGAAGTGGAAAAATCACACCCTCACTATTTTTACACAGGCAGCTTGACATCACCAAGACATTGTGGAGTTTGACTTGATATCTGTCATTTGATAGGATCGGACATCCTATGGAAAAACTCGTCGTTGAGCAACTTCAGAAACAGGCGAAAATCTTAAGGCAAGAGATCGTTTCCATGATTGGGGCCGCCGGTTCCGGCCATCCAGGGGGATCGCTTTCAGCGGCGGATATTATTTCTGCCCTTTTTTTTCACATACTCCAACATCGGCCAGATGATCCGGAATGGGTCGATCGAGATCGCTTTATTCTAAGCAAAGGTCATGGGGCGCCTGTTTTGTATGCGGCCCTGGCCCGATGCGGTTACTTTCCTATGGATTGGCTGAAAACCCTTCGTAAAATGGGAAGCCCACTTCAGGGGCATCCGGAAAAGGGAAGACTTCCGGGTGTGGAGGCGTCTACGGGATCACTTGGACAGGGCGTTTCACTTGGGGCGGGGATGGCGCTGGCCGGAAGACTCGATCATAAGGGATACCGCGTCTACGTACTGATGGGAGATGGAGAGTCTAACGAGGGGCAGATATGGGAAGCGGCTGCTTTTGCGGCCCACTATCAACTGGATCATCTCACGGTTATCTTAGATTGCAACCGACAGCAGTTGGATGGATGGACGAAGGAAATCCTAAACACCGAACCTCTGGCAGATAAGTGGCGCGCCTTTAAATGGCATGTTGTGGATATTGATGGACACGATATGTCTCAAATTCTCGACGCCTTTGAAGAGGCAAAGCAGACGAAAGGGCAACCAACGCTCATTCTTGCCAGAACCACGAAGGGGAAAGGGGTTTCCTTTATGGAAAATAATATTGAATTTCACGGCATGGCCCCCACATCTGACCAACTGCAGATTGCTTTAAAAGAGCTTGTCTAATGAAAACAGACCACCAATTAACGCCTCTCGCCGAGTCGGCTAAAAGGCGCGAAAAAAAGATGGGGATGGCAACGCGCGATGCCTATGGGCAGGCGTTATCAGAGCTTGGCAAGGCCGATTTCAGGGTCGTCGCCGTAGATGCTGATCTTTCAAAATCAACAAAAAGCGGCGCGTTTGCGAAATCGTTTCCGGATCGTTTCTATAACTGTGGTATCGCAGAGGCAAATATGGTTTCGGTCGCGGCAGGGCTTGCGTCATGTGGAAAAATTCCATTTGCCTCCACATTTGCCTCATTCCTCCTATGCAAGGCCTTTGACCAGCTTCGAATGTCCATTGCCAATCCTGGACTTAACGTGAAAGTAATTGGATCGCATGGCGGGATAAGCCTGGGGGAAGACGGCGCATCACAGATGAGCGTTGAAGATCTTGCCCTGGCATGCGCCCTCCCTAAATTTACGGTGATCTCCCCTGCTGATGAGTATGCGACCCGATCACTTGTCCGGCTGGCAGGAGAACATGTCGGTCCTGTCTATATACGAACTGGAAGACCCAAGGCCCCTCTCATCTATAACGCCTCTGATGATTTTCAGTTGGGGGTTGCGAAACAACTTGTGCGAGGGAGCGACGTGACGATTATTGCGAATGGCCTCCTCGTCTGGGAGGCCATGGAGGCGTCAGATCTGTGCCAGAGAGAGGGCATCTCTGCTGCCGTTATGGATATCCACACATTAAAACCGATCGATGAATCGGCCATTATTTCCGCCGCAAGGGAGACAGGCGCGATTGTCACAGCGGAGGAACATCTTCTTTCCGGAGGTCTGGGAAGCCGTGTTGCCCACGTTGCATCGCGGCATGCCGCGGTTCCGATTGCCTCGATTGGAATTGAGGATACCTATGCGGAATCAGGCACCCCCGAAGAACTTTTTGAAAAATATGGCCTCACCGCCAGACATATTGTCATAGCGGTAAAAGATGTTCTTAAACGCAAACAGGTCGGTTCATAAAAAAATCTGTTTTAGAGCCCCCATCATCCTTGGGCAGCGCCCGAAACGACTCTGTTTTTTCCTAGTTCCTTCGCCTGTGATAACATTGTATTTGCTTTTTCAATAAGTGTATGAACATCGTCGCCATGGGCAGGATAGGTCACAACCCCTATACTGATGGTGATCTGTCCGCCAGATGATTTCTCTCTTCCTTCAAACGGAAAACAGGCCACTTTTTCTCGAAGCCGGTTGAGCGTGTTCCATGCGGTATCCCCTGTCGTCTCCGGCATGAGAACCGCGAATTCCTCTCCGCCATATCGCGCCACCACATCCACATCACGGCAATGGTCTTTTAAAATCGCGCTGATCTGACATAACACCTCGTTCCCCTTGGCGTGGCCGTAGATATTGTTGTAGAGACGAAAATCATCAATATCCATCATCACCAAGGTAAAGGTAAGATGAAAATGTGACGCCCGTTTTATCTCATTGGATAGACGCTTCATAAAATACCGGTGACTATTTAAACCCGTAAGATCATCCACAATCGATATGCGAAGCGCATTTTCAAGAAGCTGGGCCTTGTCAATCATATCAGCGGCAATACTTCCTAAGAGAGAAAAGAGCGATGCCTCGTGGGGGAGGAACGAACGGACCTTGAAGTCATCCACATAGAGAATTCCAATGATTTTTCCTTCGGCGATCAACGGCGTCGCCATCAGCGATCGCACCCCCTCCTCTAACATGAGGGGATTATCAAATCCGGGATATTGGGCGACATCGGCGATGACGAGCGATTCTTTGGCATTCAGAATGGTGCTGGTTAGGCCTCCCTGGCGCAAGGACCATCGCAAGGTTTTGGAAAAATTATCGCTAAACCCCTTTACCGCGCCCAGATACATTTCACCGCGCCATTCGTCAAACAGGGCGATACTCCCCGCGGGGGTTGCGGTTAACCGTGTGGCGTCTTCCACCGTATAATAGAGTATCCGCATCATATCCGAGCTTGCCACAAGTTTAATCCCAATATCACGAATCGATTGATACTGGAAGAGCAGCTCTTCAAATGTGAAGTCTTTTATCCCTTTTCGCCGGTCTAATTGGATAATATGGTTTAGTATAAACTTTGCGGTAATGCCTCCAAGCAATTTTATATGAGGGGGGCAAACCTTATCCAAATTCTGCTCCACTTCCATATCGTCGGCTGCGTCAATCAAGTAATGGAGTTCCTGAAAGGAGAGGTACACCGCATAATCGGTGGTCGCCGGGATATTTAACCTGTTGGCCAACATCAACGTCGGCGAGGCGCTATTGCGATCGGCCACACCGACAATCTTTATTTTTGGATCTTCATGCAGGAGATCAATCAGGAGCGCCGCGCCATCCCCGCCACCGATAATTGCGATATTTATGATAGAAGACTCTGCCACGTTACCTTTGAATGAATTGCAAAAGAACCCTTAGAGCTTGTGAGTTTATTCCCGCGCGGCTACGTCCGCCCCTGATAGTGCCTGGTGGCGTTACGGGGCCCCCAATATCTGGTCGTGTATACCAGATACACTCCCAGATATTGTTCACCCCCGCGCCTTGCCATGCGCAATCAGAAGCGCCCTCGCTTCGCGTGGGAATAAACTCACAAACTCTTACACAAAAAAGGAGACAAAACATAGAAGGCGGTCGCGAAAGTGTTAAAAATGTGGAGGCGGCGAGCGGACTTGAACCGCTGAATCGCAGTTTTGCAGACTGCTCCCTTAACCACTTGGGTACGCCGCCGTATAAGGCGGATAGTCTCTATTAAATGAATCGGCAGGCCTCCCTTGCGGGATACGGTTTAACATGCCACCACCTTGTATGTAACAGCCCACAAATCACTGGCAACGCCAACGGTCGCGAACACCGAACCGGATATCTCCCTGTCTTCCGCCCCGCACGCCGGAACCGTTGTGCGAAATGAAATACGCCCCACGCCGCGGTCATCTGTCGTGGTCTTTAAATACGCAGTATTGCTAAGGGGATTTCCATTTATATCAGTAAGGACGCCGCTTCCACCCGCGAAGAACTCAATCTCCACCTCTGGAATCGCAACGTTTTCCTTGCTTCGTACCTGAAAATCAATGCCGCGAACGGTAAAGGTTTGAGAGGAAGAAGAAGGAGGCACGGTGAAGGAGGTGTCGTCCGGGCCGGTTATCTTGGCATCCAGAGAGGCTTTCGGCTCTCCGCCACATCCTGCCATCAGAAACAACATCAGAAGACAACAAACCGCTTTTCCCCTCATCTGGTTCTCCTATCCATTGCGTAAAACGGTTTTAAGAAAACGCCTAAGGACATGTTGACCGATCTGCTCAATCCGAACAGAGCCTATTTTTTCAGGCAACACAAAAAAAATCTCACCGCTCTTCACCTTCTTATCTTGCCGCATCGCCCCAAGTATACTATTTAAGGTTAGATTTGGCAACGTCGTGGGAAGGCCCAACCTTTTAAGAAGGGCGCCTTGCCGCTCGACCCCTTCTTTGGACAAAAGTCCGAGGGCATGAGAGAGTCGCGCCGCGGCGACCATGCCGATGGAGACCGCCTCGCCATGTTGATACCTTCGATAATCGGTTAATGTTTCAATCGCATGTCCAAATGTATGGCCATAATTTAAAATCCTTCTTAAGCCCGATTCTCTCTCATCCGAGGCGACCACGTGGGCCTTCATCTCCGCCGATTTCCTTATGCAATAAAGGAGTGCCCGCGGGTCTCTCGCTAAAATTAAGGCCGCGTTTCCTTCAAGGTACGAGAAGAAGTCGGAATCGGTTATGACGCCATATTTCACAACCTCCGCAAGACCGGCGACAAACTCCCTTTCTGGAAGCGTGCGCAGCGTCTCGGGATCGATATAAACCATTTTGGGTTGGTAGAAGGCGCCGATGAGGTTTTTCCCGCTTTTATGATCCACCCCTGTTTTCCCTCCGATGCTGGCGTCGACCTGGGCCACAACCGTGGTGGGGCATTGAATATAGGGGATGCCCCGAAGATACGTCGCTGCCACAAAACCGGTCATGTCGCCAACCACCCCTCCTCCCAGGGCGATCAGGGTGGAGCTCCGCTCAAAACGGCGCCGAATGAGTATATCGTAAATCCTTTCCACCTGTTCTATCGTTTTATGCCGCTCTCCTGCCGGCACACGGATCGTTAAGGGAATAAAATGGGATGCCTTTAGGCTTTTTCGTATCTCTGCGCCGTAAATGCGGTCTATGTTAGGATCGGTAACCACGGCCACTTTCTCTCCCGATGCGCACTTATGAAGCGCCTGTCCTAAGTTAGGCAAAATCCCGCATCCGATCAAAATATCGCAGCAGGCTGTTCCAAAACGGATCGGTATTTTTTCAGTTCTCAACCGCCCACACCTTTTCTTTAATTTTCCGGATCACCTCTTTGACCGGCATATCGGAGGTATCCAGGATCAATGACGCGCGTCGATACTGCGGCTCCCGCTCTTTGAGAAGAGCGTAAATCCTGGAGAGGGGATCCGGGCCGTCAAGAAGCGGTCGTGTGCCTTCGTGTCTTCGCACCCGTTTTAAGATCACTTCCGGACGCGCCTGCAACGCCACCAGTATGCCGTTTCTCTGCAACGCCTCGATATTTTTTGGATCGAGAACCGTACCGCCGCCTGTCGAAATCACACATCGACTCCGGCAAGCCACCTCACGAACAACAAGAGATTCAATCTGTCTGAAATGGGCTTCCCCCTTATCTCTAATAATCCAGGCAATTCGCTGATGCGCCCTTGATTCAATCAAAAAATCGGTATCCACAAAACGATAATGAATGTCTGCCGCAAGTCTCCTTCCGACCACGCTCTTCCCTGTTCCCATGAAACCGAGCAACACAATATTCTTCATGGATGCTACCCCCTTGCCCGCCAATGGGAAGAAGGGAGAAGGCGCCTTCCAACAGACTATTGAAAAAGCCCATCTGCTTACGTTTAGGTCCCTCGGAAATCCTCACGTACTTGATGAGTACGCTCCGGCTTCCTCTGTCCCTGCGGCCTCGCATCTGGAACTTTTTGAACAGCCTGCCCCTGAAAAAGGGTTTTTCAACATCCTGCTAATGAAAGAGGACAGATTATTTTAAAAGACGGGGGGTCAAAAATATAAGCAGAGATGAATCCTCCTTGTCTGTATCCGAACTGGACATTTCATCGAACCTGCCGATCACGATCGTCTCGCCGTCTTTAACCGCAATCGGGGATGCAATCTTTCGCAAACCGCCTGGCATTCCAGATAGCTCTTCGCTTAACACGGCAAGATCTATTGCGAGTGTTTTTTCTGGAGCAACGCGGGGTGTGACAAAAACGGTGATGTTGGAAGCAAAGGGCGGGCTGCTTTCTTCGTGGTGAGACGAAGCCGCCTCGGGCCTTCCTCCTTTGGTCTCAATGGCAGCCTCTTGATCGCTCAACATAGAAAGTCTGGGCATCGTTACCATGCGGGCTACTCCCCGCGCTTCTCCCTCTAAAATATTTCGATCGAGGCTTGAGAGGTCCTCTTCTAACCGGCCATATAGAAACTCCCCGGTAGAAATGGACGGGGGGGCCACCATATAATCGGGCGGGAAAATCTCGGAAGAGGAGATGTTTGGATCGGCATTGACGAATCCGATCATGCGCTCCTTTCCCACCGCAGGAAGCGCAGATTCCCAAAGAATGTTGAGGCCTTGCTGAAAAGTCGGAGCCACCGTGACCACCCTTGTTTCAATCTCGACGCGGGGCGCTGGTTTATCGAGGAGCTTGACCAATTGCGCAAGCTCTGTGATTTTCCCGTCAATATCTTTCACGATCAGGCTGCTGGTCTTATCATCAATAATCAGACTTCCCCTTTCTGAAAGCGCGTTTTTTACTTCTTCAGACAGCTCCTGTAACCGTCCATAGCGAACCTTATAGACACGTGTGGCGAGTCCCTCTTCCTTGGCCTCGCCATTTTTTTCGGGCGAAACTTTTGTGGAGGGGATAATCCGAAGGAGGCTCCCTTCACGAATCAAATCGAGATGATTCATCTTTAGCACCACGCCGAGCGCCTCTTCCCATGAAATATTATCCAGCTTTACCGTCACGATCCCCTTTACATCTTCTCCTATTTTTATATTCAAGCGGCTCACATCTGCAATGAGATGCAGGACGGTGACGATATCCGCGTCTCGAAAATCCATTGAGATTTTTCCTGCCGTCCGCTCTGGAGGCGCGCCGCCAGAAGAAGGCGGCCGATCAGGCTGGGAAACCGCAACTTCTTTTAGGAAAATCGTTAGCCGATTTTTATTCTGCTCCAAAGCATAATCCACCGGGCCGGCAAGGTCGAGCACCAATCGCAGTTTATCGGGATGCTGACCGATTCGAACTTGCTTGACGGCGCGATTTTTTACCGGGATGGCCTTTGTTCGCACTTTCGATTTGACACCGGGAAGATCAATCACCAATCGCCCCTGATCCAACAGAAAAACGTGAGGCGAAAGCATCCCGTCCGACGTCACAATCAGTTTTAGCCCCCCTTTTTGCTCAAACCTGACAGTTTTTACGAGCGTTGCGGGTCGGGTGGCTGTTTTTGCCACGCCGTCTCCCTTCATCTCGGCGGAACCTTCATGGGCCGCTGCAAACATCAGCAACAAAAAAGCAATAAGAAAACGGTATAGGATCATTTCCCCCTCCCATTGCGGGAATGTAAGGCCATTATGATGTTTCTCACCTTCGTTTTTCCAGATTTATCTATATAGGCCTCTTCCAGGAGAAGCCCTTTACCGTCAATCTTTTTGACAACGGCATTATTTAATCCAAGGCGCGTCCCTTTATGGATGGCGTACCCTTTTCCATCGGGGGTTTGGATCATTGCCCTGTAACCAAACTCGCCATGAACAACGCCAATCAACTTCAATTCGGACAGTTTCCTTTTTTGCAAAGGCGTTTTCCCCCTGACACTCTTCTCCTTAATCGTCTCCTTTACGGGGGTGACTACAAC
The DNA here is from genome assembly GCA_964373895.1 of uncultured Nitrospirota bacterium. Lineage (GTDB taxonomy): Bacteria > Nitrospirota > Nitrospiria > SBBL01 > SBBT01 > SBBT01. Next base: position 9,021 of record CAYJWQ010000017.1, on the reverse strand, counting down.
CGGGTGAAAAGGATCACGCCCCGCTTTCTGGGAAGCTGCCGGAGGGTCTTCTTTTTTCGCTTCCGGCGGGTTAGAAAGAACGCCCGATCTCTCGCCTTGTGATTTATTGTCTGGATTGGCCAACGATTCCGATGGGAGTCCCCTTAAGAGAGACCATCCAATCAGAACGAAGGCAAGACAATATCCCTCCCTGGTCATTGAGGTTTTCCACTTTCAGAGGGATGGAGAATAACCGGCGCCTCTTCTAAAGAGGCAAAGGCCGTTGCCAAAAAACTTGCCTGGATAGAGGTGCGATTTCCTTCTACCTGCGGGCTTCCCATCGTCATGCCGGAGACATTGATAATCCTGGGGAGACTCCCAATCTTGTCGAAAAAAAGACGTAGGGCATGATATCCCCCCATAACCTCCACATTGACGGGGATCTCCACATACAATCCCGAAAGGATTGGTTTTTTATCGGAAGGGCGCCACAGCTTAAAGTGAAGCCCTGCTCCCCTTCCAAGCTCATCGACCTGTTTTAAGAGGACCTCCACCTCTTCCTGCGAGGGGAGCTGCTCTTTTAATTCAGAAAGGAGGCGTTTTAGTTCGGCATTTTCCTTCCTTAAATCATCCAATCGCGCGACGTTCTTCTGGTGGATGTTAATCTCGCTGTTTAAGCGGGCAAGGGTTTCATGAATCCGCAGCGTTTCTTCTCGCTTCGGGAGGTAGACCCACCCGACGAAAACACCTGTCATCATTGCCAACATGAACGCAAGCGATGCAATCTTTTGGGTTTTGGTTAAGCTGTTGATCCGTTCCAAATAGGTTGTCAATGCGCCGTTTCCATGTTAGGACTCATGAAAGGAGGGCCCCTTCCAATCTAAACGAATAGGTCGAGCTCTTCCCCTCCAGATTCTGCCTTGATTCCAAAATTCTTACATTATTAAACAGGGGGGATTTTTTTAGGTTATTAATAAAATCGACAATCTCTCCCGTGGAGGCAGCCTTTCCTTCCAATCCAATCACGCCCGATCGTTCGCTAAGATGAATCAGCCAGACACGCTCGGGAAGACTCCTTGCAATCTCATCAAGGAGGTGCACCGGCACAGACTGGTTCTTTCTAAGTTGGGTAATGAGTTTGATCTTCTCTTCGACCGTTTTTTTATCTCTTTCGTGGTCTTCCACCTCTTTGAGCTTGGCCTTCAACCCCTCCAACTCTTTGACCAGACCTGCTTCCTTAAGAGAAAGCGTCTCGATCTCCTTATTAAGAAGCGTTGTGGCATATCCCAAGACCAAAACAAAGGTAAAAATGGTTGAGAAGGCTGCAACCAATTGAGATTGAATCTCTTTTCCAACCTTGTTTTTTTTCGGTTTTTTATGCGGCAGAAGATTGATTCTCATCATCGGCTAATCCTCCTTTGCGCTGCGCATGGCAAGCCCCACACCCACAGCGGCCAAGGGGGCGATCTCTTCAATAAAATCAAGGTCGAACTGTTTTCCTTGAATCTGCACCTTTTTAAAGGGGTTGACCACTTCGACCGGAAGGCCGGACTTTTCGGAAATTTGCGAGAGGAGATCAGGAAGTTTTGATGCGCCGCCGCCGATGAAAATACGGTCAATGTTTTTATTCATAGAACTTGTCTTAAAATAATCGAAGGAGCGGATAATCTCGCTTGCAACCTCCACGTTTAGACTATGGATAATCGATAGGAGCGCCTCCGGATCAATATGTTCCATCTGCCCCGTGCGCTTTGCCCTCTCGGCCGCATCATGGTCGACATTCAATTCCCGCTGGATCGTCTCACCATAACGATTTCCCCCGATTGAGATGTCACGGGTAAAGGCAAAATTCCCCCCTTTTAAGATGTTAATGTTCATGACGGACGCCCCAATGTTGATCAGGGCGATGACCTCGTCTTCCTTTATCCCATAATTGGCTTCATACATGTTCCCCAATGTGAAGGCGTCCACATCCACCACCACCGGAGTCAACCCCGCACTCGTTACCAACTCGGTATACTCTTGCAGTTTGTCTTTTTTAACCGCCACCAGCGCCACGTCGATCTGCGCAGGCCCTTCCTGATCCTCTATCTTCCCCAGGACGTGGTAATCCATATTCACATCCTTGATATCAAACGGGATGTGCTGCTCCGCCTCCCATTGGATCGATTCCGCCAGCTCATCCTCTGTCATCATGGGGAGCTGGATCCTTTTTACAATGACGGAGTGGCCGGACACGGAAAGGGCAACGTTTTTGACCTGAACCTTCTGTTCTTCCACGAGCGCCTTAATTTCAGAGGCGACCTTTCCAGGATTGTTGATGGCTCCGTCAACAATCCATTCTGGGTCAAGCTCCTTGATGCCAAACTTTTCAAGTTGGTATCCCCTTCCGGACTTCTTAAGTTGCACCAACTTTATCGCGCCGGACCCAATATCAAGGCCGATCAACTCTTTCTGGCGCAGGAACGAAAACCCCACCGTACCACCTCTCCTTACCGCAGATGTTGCCCAATATGCATGGAAATCAGATTGGAAACAAGCCTTTTCTTGACAGGCCCTTAATCCGGGCCTGTATCAAAATCAATACGATCCCCTTTGAGAGATGTCATGTATGTTATCTTTTGACGTCGGCAATGGTTTCCTCTTTGCCAAACCCATTGTGGTCATGAAGTGCTCGCCCAGATAGAGTTCCGTGGCAATCTCAATCCCTTCATTTGTGTTTTGCGTCTGGATAATTCTGGCGCCTCTTACAAATTGGGAGAGTTTTTTTTCAAAGAGCGGATCTTTCCGGGCCAGTTCCCAGACCGGTTTTTTTGAAGCCATTTGCAACATCATGACCTGGGATTGAAGTTTTAAATAGGCGTCCACCTTGGCGCGCTGAATGGCGGCAAACCTCTCGGATGATGTCCATTGACCTTGAATCGCACCGACACCCGTGGCGTGCACGGCAAGATCGGCCCACGTGGCATCGCTTGACTCTTCGGGAAGTGAGGCGCACGACACCAGAGAGAAAAAGAATCCGATCATGCCCAAGAACAACCACTTTTTCATGACGTCTCCCATCACGACGCGGCCGCCAGCTAACCGGCCTGCCCAATGTCTCGATGCCGGCAACGAACACGGAACCCTTTTGCCTTAATATACCCTTCCAGGAAATTTGCAATCGTCACAGATCGATGCCTCCCGCCGGTGCAGCCGATTCCAATCATCAGGTAATGCTTGCCCTCTTTTTCGTACCGGGGAAGGAGGAAATCCAGAAAGCCGGACAATTTTTCTAAGAAAAGTTTTGTCTCATCTAAAGCCATGACATAATTTTGGACCCGGGGGTTTTCTCCCGTTAGCGATTTTAACTCCTGTTCAAAATTGGGGTTGCTCAAGAAGCGGACGTCGAAAAGGAGATCGAGATCCTGCGGCGTTCCATATTTAAAGCCGAATGAAACGAGTGAGATGTTGAGATGTTTCCCCTCGCTACTTTCAAAATAAATGCGGGTGATGACTTCCTTAAGTTGATGTACATGGTAATCAGAGGTATCTATGATTTTATCCGCGCGCTTTTTAAGCGGGAGCAATTTCTCTCGCTCAAGTTGGACGCCATCTATAACGGATCCCCATTTAGAGAGGGGGTGCGGCCTTCGCGTTTCAGAGAAACGTCTCTGCACCATCTCATCCCTCGTTTCAAGAAAAAGGAGTTCCATCTGATAGCCTTCCTTCCGAAACCGATCAAACTCATTTAAAAAATCGACTAGGAAATCGCGTTCTCGAATATCAATTCCCAGGGCGACACGGCGAATACCGCTTTCGGATTTACTGCAAAGGTTGATCAGGTGGGAAAGAAGCGGGGAGGGAAGATTATCGACGCAAAAGTAATCCAGGTCCTCAAAGAATTTAACGACGTGACTTTTCCCGGACCCCGAGAGGCCACTCACAATCACAATACGAACGCTTTTTGCGTCGGTCATATTCAGAGGCGCCGAAGGGCCGAGCCCTAAGAGCTTGTGAGTTTATTCCCACACGGCTACGTCCGCCCCTGATCGTGCCTGGCTGCGTTACGGGGATAAACTCACAAGCTCCAAGGCGTTTGGGCCACTAACGAGAATGAGAGGTATGGATTAACCCCAACGATCCATCTTTTCTTTTGTATAGCACATTCAGGCGGTCGTTTTCCCTGTTTCCAAATAAAAAGAACTCTTCGCCAAGCGATTCTATCTGGGAAGCCGCCTCTTCCAATGTCATCGGCTGAATCTGAATATCTTTTATTTTTTTAATCTTTGATGCCACACCCCCAGGGACTGAACCGTCCTCTTGCACCTGATCGTGCGCGGACGCCTCCTGTCGGAGGCGATGATTGCGGAGTTTTTCCTTGTACTTTCTTAACTGCCGCTCAATTTTTTGGATGGCCATGTCGACCGATGCATACATGGCGTCTGTCTCTTCTAAGGCTTGAAAAACAACTCCGTTCACCTTCACCAACGCTTCAGCAATATGGCGATGTTTCTCGACCTTTAAGGTAAACATCACTTGTGGGGCCTTTGATCCAAATTTCCCAAGTTTCTTCGATCGATCTTCAATATATTTTTTTAATGCAGGCGTGATTTCCATCTGCCTGCCTGTGATTACCACACCCATAGATCCTCCTTGTCGCTAAACGGCCACAGGACTATTTTAAACATTGAGGCTCTTTCGACGTTTCGAAGAAGGGATTTTTAGCGCAATTCGGTACTTCGCCACCGTCCGTCTCGCAATTTCGACATCCTCCTCCTTCAAATGTGCCACAATCTCCTGATCTTTCAGGGGATGGGACGGATCTTCTTTTGAAACCATCTTCCTGATCATTTCGCGAACCACAACGGAAGAGAGCTCCTCGGCGTTGTGGCCAATTCTGGGCAAGCTGTTATTGAAAAAAAACTTCAGCTCATAAACCCCTTGTGGCGTGAGCATGTATTTATGGGTGGTGACACGACTGACCGTTGATTCGTGCAGAGAGACGTCGCCAGCCACCTGTCTTAAAATCAAGGGTTTTAAATAATGCACCCCCCTTTCCATAAAGTCATACTGAAATTTCAGAATACTTTCCGCGACACGCCGGATCGTACGGTTGCGCTGTTCAATGCTGCGAACCAACCAAAGCGCCGATCGAAACTTGCCATCCAGATAGCTTTTTGTCGCTTCGGCCATCGTATCTTTTGATCGGAGCATGTTTCGATAATAGGAGCTGATTTTTAATTTTGGAAGACCATCATCGTTTAGGAGAACCGTATATCGTCCCTCCGATTTTACAACAAATATATCGGGAATCATGGAGATATTTTCATCGGCGCCGTAGGGGCGGCCCGGTTTTGGCTCTAAGTGTTCGATAATTTTTACGGCCGCCAGCGTCTCCTTCAACGAGACATTACAATTCGTCGCAATCTTCTGATAGGCCTTCCATTCCAGCAACTCCAGATGCCCGTCAATGATGGTTTCGACCAAGGAACCGTGAAGGCCCAACTGCGCAACTTGAATAAGAAGGCATTCTTTGAGATCTCTTGCTCCCACGCCTGTAGGATCGAACCCCTGAACAGTCTTGAGCGCCTCTTCAACCAATTCGACGGAAACCCCTGTTGAAGAGGCAATTTCTTCCGTTGAAACCCGTAAATATCCATCTCCGTCAAGGTTTCCAATCAAGAGCGTGCCAATTTCCTTCTCTTTCTCCGTCACCGGAGAGAGGGACAATTGCCATAAAAGGTGGTCAACCAGAGAAGCCGGTTTGCTGAGCGTCTGTTCGTAGGAAGGAGGTTCTTCAGATGAAACGGCGTCCTCTCTCTCCCCCCAATCGTCCTCCGCATAGTAGTTTTCCCATTTTAGATCAAACTCACTCTGTCCCGCTTGCTCCGCTTCATCTTGAACTTCGCTCTCGGGAAGCGTGGCAGATTCCTCTTCTGCCACGTCGGAAGGAGACTCTTCCAGGAGTGGGTTTTCAAGCATTTCCTGGCTGACAACCTGATTTAACTCGATTCTGGAGAGGAGCAAGAGTTTAATAGCCTGTTGAAGCTGGGGGGTAAGGATCAGTTTTTGCTGCAGTCTCGTATCGAGACTAATCCTCATTCCATTTTCCGCTGGAGGCATCCTGTAAACCGATGTTAAGGTAAATTGCGCGTTTTACTATCCCACATGTTGATCTTGCAAGCGGAAACGATCTCCCAGATAAATCGTCTTGGCCTCTGGACTGTTCGCGATCTCGGATGAAGTCCCTGAAATAAGGATTTCGCCATCGTGAATAATATACGAGCGATCTGTGACTGCGAGTGTCTCTTGAACATTATGATCTGTAATGAGTACCCCGATCCCCTTTTGCTTTAACTGGAAAATAATCTTTTGAATATCAATGACGACAATCGGATCCATCCCCGCAAAAGGCTCATCCAAGAGCATATATTGGGGAGAAATCACCAGGGCCCGTGTAATTTCAAGCCGCCGTCTTTCTCCCCCGGAGAGGGTATAGGCCTTACATTTTGCCAAATGCCCAATATGAAGTTCTGCCAGGAGAGCGTAAAGCCGCGCGCGCTGTTCTGAAGAAGGGAGGCGCAGGGTTTCCAAGACAGCCATAATATTTTCTTCCACGCTAAGATTCCTAAAGACAGAGGCCTCTTGGGGCAAATAACTAACCCCTTTTTTCGCGCGTCGATACATGGGTGTTTCTGTAATTTTCTCCCCGTTTAAAAAAATCTCGCCATGGTCGGGGGAGGCAAGTCCGATAATCATGGAAAAGGTCGTGGTCTTGCCCGCGCCGTTTGGCCCCAGGAGCCCGACGATCTCGCCAGGAGAGATGTGGAGCGTTACGTTACGCACGACCTTGCGGCCACGATAACTTTTTTCAAGTCCACGCGCCTCTATCATTCAAGAAACCTTATCGTGACAAAGTTATTTCTTAGGGGCTTTTGGCTCGGGATAAACCACCAGCCGGCTTTCATCGACCAAAAACCGTTTTTGTGTTATGAAAAAGGTAATCACTTTTCCACTCACGCGATGATTACCTTCCCATGCCTCTGGATTGCCCACCAAAACGATTGCATCTTTTTTCCGGTCGTATACCCCCTGTTCTGCTGTGGCATGTCGAGTGCCCTGTTGAACAGCAACGTGGCCTGACACCTCAATCCGCGCGATCTCCCGGCCGCCTTTTATAAGGGACTTTTCTGCTGCGGAAGTTTTGGGTCGATTGTGAGAAGCGGGTTCTGTCATATAGAGGTCCGACCGGTCTGCTTTTATCTGCAAATCCCCCTGCGTAATAACAACATTCCCTTCAAAGAGGGCGCGATCTTCAAGGCCGTGAACCGTCATGGTATTTGACGAAACAGAAATAGGCGCCTCATCGGCCTGCATGCGAGGGAAATCTGCGGAAGACACATTTTTGTATGCGCTTAAGAAGAGCAAGAAGAGAAAAATAAAACTTTTAATAAAGCTGCGCTTGAACATCGCCGGACACCGTCATTGTCTGGTTATCCACCGCCAGACGTAACCCCTTCCCGTTGACACCGATAAAAGGACCTGTCATCTGGATGGCCCCTTCGGCTACGAGCATCCTCTGATCGTTTCTCCACGCTAAATTGGAAGTCTTTACGGTATAACCGTTACTAAATTCTGCCAGGACGAACCCCCCTTCTTTCTTGAGAAAGAAGTCCTGTCTTAACGTGTCAATAGTCCCTTCCTCCCCGGTTAACTTCAGGAGGTCCCCTTGGCGACCCTGAAATATCACAGAAACACCCTTTAAAACGACCTCCTGTTTTTTCTCAAAGACCTCCGCGCGTGTCGCCTTCATCTCCCAATCTTTGAACCCGTGGCTCGTTTGAACAAATGAGAATGGACCGATATTAACCTCTGCATTTCCGATGACTTCAGGAATTGCGGAGGCGCCCCTTTTTTTTAAACCAAATATTAAGGAAAAAGTCAAAAAAACGAGGAGCCCGATGATGAGGAGAAGCATGAATGACCTTAACGGTATTCCGAGAGTGAACACGCCCTAAATATATCACAAAAGAAAATATGAGTAAAGATTGCGTACCACCCTGTCAAGGCAAAGTAGAAATGTCCGGTTTTTAAGTGGTTGAAAATGTTTTTTCTCTTTGGTTCGATTTATACGGTCTTCTCCAAGGATGATCGGGAGTGGGAGCGATCACTCTTTTGGTTTTAAGCGATCTGTTGGGCGCTTCATCTGCGCGCCTGGGTCGGGTGGTAACCTCTTTGTACGCCAGATCGCGACCTTGATTGGTGAGATAGAGCTTTGCGTCGACTCTCTCTTCTACGATCATCTTCTTGGCTGTCACTTTCCCTTCAATCTGATAGAGTTTGTACTCGTGCGCCACGGTCGCGTCATTGCGCACTGTCCTCTCGGTCTTAATACAGAGGATTTTGTTGAGGTTCATCCCCTTCGCAATCGGCCGGTGCAGGTCCGCCGATTCGGCCGCCAGGACCCTAAATCTCTTGTTGTAGACAGGAAGATCGGTCCCTAAAAACAGGTTGGCCGCTTCTTTTGTTGAAATACCCGCAAGCCGCATCTCTTTAATGAGCCGATCCTGAAAGGTGCGAAACAGCCGCTCAATTCGCCCTTTGGCCTGCGGCGAGTGCGCATGGATCACCTCCACCCCCAACTCGCCGCCCGCCCGCTCAAATTGGCTCATCGGAAAATCCCTTCTAATTGCTCCTCAATAGAAGGTTCTGCCTGCGATTGATAGCTGCTGTGGCGGTCCAGGTAAAGACTTTGCGGAATGCCGTATCGCTTGATATACCCCATGAAACTCTCCATGGCCGGCAAGGTCCCTTCGTAATCATAAAACTTTGCATAGACTTCATTGGTCGCATCATCAATGTAGGCCATCAGCACACACAAAGGCCCTCTGCCTTCCATCCAATCATGATGCAAACCATCCATCTGAACCATCTCTCCCATACAGGCTTTCCTCTGTCTCCACCGCCGGTGCGCACGCCTCTTGCGAGCCCGCTCCCAAAGCCCTTCTGCAATCAACCATTGCCGAAGCGTCTCTTTGCTGATCTCCGTCTTCTCATGCT
>CAYJWQ010000016.1:0-30031 GCA_964373895.1 uncultured Nitrospirota bacterium | reverse complement strand
CCCTCTCCCATCAAGGGAGAGGGAACAATTGATGTTCTCTATCGCTGTTCCTGGGCCTATCCATCTGCTTGTAGAAAAGAAGCATTTCCGTTATCATCCCATCCCGAATAGGGCATAGACCCTTCTTACCTTGTTGTAACCTATATCAATGAACAGAGTGATCCTTTTTTCAGCAGGTATTCTCATGGTCCTTCTTACGATCATCACCATGGTGGCGCTTATTGTGGAACAAAGGAAGGGAGAAAAAATAGAAGAACAGGCCAAGAGGATAGAGGCGACACACGAGGATATGCCTGATGTCGTCGTCACTGATTTTAGCAGACTCAAGACAGTTTTAGGGGGCGACCAGCGAGAAATGGTTTTCATCCCGGCCGGGCCATTCATCATGGGGGGAGGGTCTGAAGGCGATTTTGATGAGCAGCCACAAAGGGTCGTCTATCTCGACGCATATTATATTGACATGTACGAAGTAACTAACGCGGATTATCGGCGTTTTGCAAAAATGTTAAAGCGCCCTCTCCCGGAAATTCCTGTCTTTGAAGATGATGTCCGTCTCTTAAAAGAAGATCGTCAGCCCGTGGTTGGGGTAATGTGGACCGACGCCTTTGCCTATTGCAGATGGGCTGGCAATCGGCTGCCTACAGAAGCGGAGTGGGAGAAAGCCGCACGTGGGGAAGGAGGGCGAATATGGCCATGGGGAGACGCCTTTAGCCCACAACTTGCCCCAAAACTTGCCAATGGGCGCGGGGAAAAAGATGGGTTTAAATATTCAGCGCCCGTTGGAAACTATCCAGGCGGGAGAAGCCCCTATGGACTCTACGATATGGCAGGAAATGTATCGGAGTGGGTTTCTGACTGGTACGATCAATTCTATTATAAAAAGGCCCCGGCACAGAACCCAAAAGGCCCGGAAGAGCCAGATATCAACAAAGTGGTGGTCTATCGAGGGGGATCCTATCATAGTATTTCCCATGATGTACGCGCATCAAAAAGGTTTGGAGGCGCCCATCCGGAGCGAGGAGAAAGCACGGTCGGATTCCGTTGCGCAAAAGACGCGGAATAATATTTTCACCTTCTAACCTCTCCCCCAAAAGGGGGAAAGGGATAGAACCATTCTCTCTTATTATCTCTACTCTTAGGGAGAGGCCATGCGGCTAGTAAAAACCGGCTCCTTGCTATAGAATAAAAAGTTATGGAGAAAACATTAAGACCCCGTCTGGGAGCGCATATGTCCATCGCCGGGGGATTGGATAAGGCCTTGATTCGAGGACAAGAGGTTGGATGTGAGGTTATTCAGATTTTTTCCAAGAATTCTAACCAGTGGAGGGCGAAACCCCTTACAAACGAAGAGATCGCGCTTTTCAAAAAACGACGTGATGAGACCCATGTTCATCCGGTGATGGTCCATTCTTCTTATTTGATCAATCTCTGTTCTCCTTATGAGGAGGAGTGGAAGAAATCCATTGACGCTTTCTACATCGAGATGGAGCGGGCGGAGGCGCTGGAAATACCCTACCTTGTGCTTCATCCCGGCGCCCATGTGGGGTCCGGGGTTGAGGCGGGGGTCGCCAGGGCGGCGGAGGCCTTAAACCTCCTTCATCGTCGGAGCGCCGGATTTAAAATAAAAATTCTAATCGAGCTGACAGCAGGGCAGGGGAGTTGTGTCGGGCATCGCTTCGAGGAGGTTGGAGCGATTGTAAATCGTATGGACGATCCCGAACGAATTGGGATTTGTTTTGACACCTGCCATGTCTTTGCGGCGGGATATGATATGAGGACAGCGTCGCAGTATGATGAGACGATGGCCCTTCTTGATAAAATGGTTGGACTTTCACGTGTTTTAGGCTTTCATTTAAACGATTGCAAGAAGGATGTGGGATGCCGTGTGGATCGTCATGAACATATTGGACAGGGGAGAATGGGGCTCCCCCCATTCTCTTTTCTATTAAATGACCCAAGGTTCTCCGGTCTTCCGATGGTCTTGGAGACCCCCAAAGGGTCTGATCTTACAAAAGATGTGATGAACCTGTCCGTATTGCGCAGGCTTTATGGAAAAGAGGAATAATGCAAGCATAGGAACAGCGATAGAGAACCTCTAATTGTTCCCTCTCCCTTGATGCTATGGGTTAGGGAGAGGGGGAGGGGGGTTAGATAGCAGAACAAGTTTCTATCGCTGTTCCTGGGGCAAGGTAAAAGGTTGATTTTGTTTCGACTCCGCTGCTACAATCAGTCGTTTTATTAAAAAATAAAGATATTACAATGGGCCTGCCTGCTGTTTCCTAAAAGAGGGTAAGACTGACATAAGCTGCGGATTGTAACCAGTGGCAAAACCGCTGTAAATAGAAGGAGCGTTTATGGGTAGCGAAAAAAGGCAATTTGTGAATTTTACGTTTCTTAAAGTTGATCCGGCATGGAGAAGGCTTCCTCTTGAGGAGAAGGAGCGGGGGAAGGCAGAGTTTATCTCTGCCGTGGAAGGGTTTTCATCAAAAGTACTGGTGGTCCCTTATTCCACCGTCGGGATTCGCGCAGAGGTGGATGTGATGCTCTGGCGGATCAGTTATGATCTTGAGGCTTTTCAGGATATGACGGTGAAGATGTCATCCACCGGCCTCGGAAAGTACCTGCATACGGCGTATTCTCTCCTGGCGATGACAAAGCGGTCGACCTATGTGGATAAACATGTTCATGAAGGACAAGAATCGAAACGGCTGACCATTGTTCCGGGTGAGGCCAAATATCTTTTTATCTATCCGTTCGTCAAAACGAGGGCCTGGTATCTGCTTCCCAAAGCGGAGCGACAAAAAATGATGGACCAGCATATTGCGACCGGCCATCGGTATCCAACCGTGAAGATCAATACCAGTTACTCGTTTGGCCTTGATGACGCGGAGTTTGTCGTTTCGTTTGAAAGCGATCATCCGTCCGATTTTCTTGACCTTGTCATGGAATTGCGTGAAGCGGAGGCGAGCCGCTACACGGAACGGGACACGCCGATCTTCACCTGTATCAGGAAAAATCTAAAAGAGGTTTTAAATGACCTGGGAGGGTGAGGGTGGGGTCTGATTCTAATATTTCTGGCGTGCAGCATGTGGTGATCATCGGATCGGGACCGGCGGGCTTGACCGCCGCGATTTATGCAGGCCGTGCCAATTTACGGCCCCTGCTGATAGAAGGGACGCAGGCGGGTGGACAGTTGATGATCACAACCGATGTGGATAATTTTCCGGGATTTCCGGCTGGAATTCAGGGCCCGCAACTTATTCTGGAGATGAGAAAACAGGCGGAGCGTTTTGAGACGACCATTCTAAGCGGAGAGGTGACCGCTGTGGACCTTTCCACCCGCCCGTTCTCCATCGTGCTCGATGGTGAGAAAACGTGCCGCGCAAAGGCGCTGATTATCGCCTCGGGGGCGAGGGCCAAGTTGTTGGGCCTTGCCTCCGAGACCCGCTTGATGGGCCATGGCGTTTCGGCCTGCGCAACGTGCGATGGCTTTTTTTTCCGCAACAAGGAGGTCTTTGTCGTGGGCGGCGGGGATACCGCCATTGAGGAGGCCACCTTCCTAACCCGGTTCGCCACCCAGGTAACCATTATCCATAGAAGGGATAAATTGCGCGCCTCCAAAATTATGCAGGAGAAGGCGTTGCGTCATGCAAAGATCGCCTTTCTTTGGAATACCCTCGTTGAGGATATTTTGGATGGGCCATCAGGCGTGGTGGAAGCAATTCGATTGAAGGATTTAAAAACCGGGGCTCTTTTTGAAAAAAGGGCTGACGGCGTTTTTATTGCCATCGGCCATGAACCCAACACCGCCATTTTTAGCGGTAAGCTAAAGTTGGATGCGCGTGGCTATATTATGACCCGGCCGGGCGGAACCTGCACCAATGTCCCCGGGGTCTTCGCGTCGGGAGATGTTCAAGATCCGGCATACCGTCAGGCGATTACGGCGGCGGGATATGGCTGCATGGCAGCGATGGATGCCGAAAAATTTTTAGAAGCAGAAGGGGATCATTAAACTTGGATCAGAATATCGTTCAGAATATCTTCCAGAACATCCTAATGATCGCCTGTAGCGAGACCGATTCAAACATGTACTATGCCACGCGATTTTTAGCGCCCGATCCTTTTATCTATCTTAAAACCGATGGTCGCTCCTGCCTATTGATGAGCGACCTGGAGATGGACCGCGCCCTCTCACAGGCGAAGGTGGATTCCGTTCTCTCTTATTCAGAATACGAGCGAAAAGCGACTCGATCCGGCCCGTCTGAATTTATGGATGTGGTGTATGATCTCTTGCGGGAAAAAGGGGTTAAAGAGGCCACCGTTCCCGCGTCGTTCCCGTTGGCATACGGAGACGCCTTGCGCGCGAGAGGAGTGGTCCTTTCGGTAAAACAGGAGCCGTTCTTCGATGAACGTACGATTAAATCAAAGGAAGAAGTTGATCAGATTCGAGCGGTACAAGAAGCTGTGGAAGAGGCGGTTGACGCAACGATGGATCTTCTTCGAAATTCGGAAGTGAGAAAGGGACTGCTTTATTTAGATGGATCGGTCTTGACCTCCGAATCGGTGCGATGCACTCTGCACCTCTGTCTTATGGAGAAGGGATGCGTCGGTCAGCATACGATCGTTGCCTGTGGCGTGGATGCCTGCGACCCCCATAACGAGGGATCTGGGCCATTACGCGCCGATGAGCCAATTATTTTTGATGTCTTTCCTAAATCAAGCGAGAGCCGATACTATGCCGATATGAGTCGGACGGTCGTAAAGGGAAAGGCATCGGATCGTCTAAAGCGTCTATACGACACCGTACTTGAAGGACAACTCCTTGGAATTTCCCGTGTGAAAAATGGCGCGCATGGAAAGGAAATTCACGGGGAGATTATGACGTTATTTGAATCTCGCGGTTACAAAACGGGAAAAGTGGCAGGGCGGATGCAAGGGTTTTTCCATGGGACAGGGCATGGCGTGGGACTCGATATTCATGAACCTCCCAGAATCAGCAAGAGCGATTGGATCTTAAAGTCGGGGGAGGTTGTGACGGTTGAGCCGGGACTCTATTATCCGGATATCGGTGCGGTGCGAATTGAGGATATGGTTTGGGTGGGGGAGACCGGCTGTACAAATCTGACAACGTATCATAAAACACTTGAAATTTAGTAGATTATAATAAATTTACAAGGTGAAGGTTTAGAATGAGTGGCATTGTGACTGAAGAAGGCACGATTCGCGAAATTGCCGAGAGACTTCTTGTCTTGCTGGGGGAAGATCCAACGCGAGAAGGATTGAAAGGGACACCCGGACGGATGGAGAGGGCGCTTCGATTTCTAACCAAAGGCTATCATCAGGATGTGGACAAGGTATTAAACGATGCGTTTTATTCGATTAGTCATGATGAAATGGTGATTGTAAAAGATATCAACTTCTTTTCTTTGTGTGAGCATCATCTTCTTCCATTCTTCGGAAAATGTCACATTGCATACCTCCCGAATAAAAAGGTGGTCGGATTAAGCAAACTGCCCCGTATCGTTGAAATATTTAGCCGCAGGCTGCAACTTCAAGAGCGTCTGACCGCTCAAATTGCGGAAGCCATTTTAGATAAAGTCCATCCCCTGGGCGTGGGTGTGGTCATCGAGGCCTCGCATCTCTGTATGATGATGCGAGGAGTGGAAAAGCAGAACTCCAGAACCGTGACCAGCGCGATGATGGGGGCCTTTAAGAGCGATCCTAAGGCGAGGGCAGAATTTCTGGACCTGCTCCGGCATGATAAGCCTTGACCTCTCTTGGGGGAACATCAGACAGGCCCAGTTCGTCTTTTCCCTCCGATTGAAGGATGGATCTTATGCGGACAAAGCTGACCATCCTTTATCTTGAAGACAATCAAAATGATGTTGCCCTGATTCAGAGCAGGCTTCTGTTAGAGGGGTTTTCCTGTGAGATAACGCGAGTGGAAACGCAACAAGCCTTCAAAGAGCAACTGACAAAAGGTCCGTATGACCTGATTTTTGCGGATTATCACCTTCCTCTTTTTGACGGAATTTCGGCGTTGTTGGTCACGAAGGAGATGAACGTCAAAATTCCTTTTATCTTTGTGACCGGGATATTGAGTGAGGAAAAACTGGTTGAGTCGTTAAAGAGTGGAGCTACCGATTATGTAAGCAAAAATCGGTTGGATCGTCTGGCCCCCGTCGTAACCAGGGCGATAAGGGAGGTGGAGGAAGCAAAAAAGAGGTCGGAGGCGGATACCCTTGTGAGGAAGATGGCCTATTATGATGCCATAACCTTGCTGCCCAATCGTCATTCGTTGGAGGCAAAGGCAAACGAGGTCATCGTAGCGTCAATGGAAAAGGGGAAGAAGATGGCCCTTCTTTAGTTAACATTGAAAGATTTAGGGAAATCAACCAGTCCCTCGGTTATAGCTTGGGTGATCAATTACTCAAACAGGTGGGGGAGAGGCTCGCCACTTTTTCGCCGGACATGCTTGCCCGTGTGGGTGGAGACGAGTTTTCGCTCATTTTGCCTGAAACAGAGGAGGATAGGGCCAAAATGGTTGCAGAAAAGATTTTGGAAAGGATGGAGGAGCCATTTCAAATAGGCAACCTCCCCGTTGTGCTCGACGTGAGCATCGGAATTTCCTGTTTTCCAGATCACGGGGGAATAGCCAATGGCCTCATGCAACGGGCTGAAGTCGCCATGTACCTGTCGAGGGAGACCCATGCCAGATATAAGATATATTCTTTTGATCAGGATCGGCATAGTCCTTTCCGCCTCGGTCTAATGGGAGGCCTGCGATCTGCCATTGACCGCGGCGAGATGTTCTTTGTCTATCAGCCCAAGGTCCAACTTCAAACAAAGTCGGTTGTGGGGGTAGAGGGGTTAATCCGGTGGCGGCATCGGGATCATGGCATCCTCTTCCCGAATCAATTCATCCCTATTTCGGAGGGGACCGGGTTGATCAGGCACCTCGCCCACTGGTCCGTGGACGCGGCGTTGAGGCAATGTCACACCTGGTATCAGGCAAATTTACAAATTCCTGTCGCAGTCAACCTCTCGGCTCGAAATCTGTTCGACAAGGCGCTTATTACCCATATTCATGATCTCCTTGCGCGTACCCAAATTCCCCCCTCTTTGTTGGAGATAGAGATTACCGAAAGCCATATCATTGAAAACTTTCCACGTTCTATAGACTCCCTTAAGGAATTAAGACAATCCGGTGTGCGGTTTTCCCTGGACGATTTCGGAACAGGCTATTCCCAGTTGGGATATATTAAAGATCTGCCGGTGGATGAGATCAAGATCGACAGTTCCTTTATTATCGCCATGAAAGAGAATACGAAGGATCGTATGATTGTGCGCTCCATGATTGATCTCGCCCATGCCTTAGGATATCAGGTGATTGCCGAAGGGGTTGAAGACCCCATCACACTGGAACAGTTGACCGAGATGGGTTGTGATGCCGCGCAGGGACATTATGTCTGTCCCCCGCTTCCGATAGAGAAGGTCAATGAGTGGCTGGTTACATCGCCCTGGAGTCTGGAGGGCTTAACCAGACGAACAGGGCAGACTTAACACCGTGGGGATGTTGAAGGTCAATGACTGTTGTCCCCCTCTTTGGCAAAGAGGGGTTAGGGGAGATTTCCATAAACGGCTTTAGGCCCTTATGGCTACAAGGGCATTGTCACCGGGCCTGGGTTTTCAAATCCCCCCCTTTTCGAAGGGTGGGGGGGAACCAACCCACGGTGTCAAGTATGCGTAAAGGTTGTGAGTAAAGGTTGGACATCAGAAGGACCCAACTTTTAAAACATAGTTTGGACAAGAGTGAAAGCAGATAGGGTTTTTAACAACAATGTCCGTACATTGGAGTGGCTTGTATGATTTCTGTGGACGAGGCGCAAGAGAAAATATTGTCTCAAATCCCGCGGATGCCGGCTGAATCGCTCTTTTTAAGTGCATCGCTCGGAAGAACCCTCGCCTCTGATATGGTCTCTTCGGTGGATCACCCTCCCTGGAACGCCTCCGCCATGGATGGATACGCCGTGGTCGGCGCCGACACGGATGGGGCGTCCCAAAATTCTCCTGTGAAGCTTACAGTGGTGGAAGAGGTGCGGGCGGGTCAGATGCCGAACAAAAAAGTGGGTCGGGGAGAGGCCGCAAAGGTGATGACCGGGGCCCCCATTCCAGAAGGGGCCGACGCGGTGGTGAAGATCGAAGAGGTAAAGCGTTCTGGAAGAGAGGTAACCCTTTTCGATCAGGTTCAGGTAGGGGCGTTTATTCGAAAAAAGGGGGAAGCGGTTTCTGCAGGAGAACTGATCTTAAAACAGGGTCTCTTCATTCGTCCTTTTGAGATTTCCATGATCGCCTCGATGGGGATCGTACAGATTTCTGTCTATCAGCAACCTCGGGTGGCTATTTTAGCGACGGGGGATGAGCTGGCGGACCTTCATGAAACACGAAAGCCGGACCAGATCTATAACAGCAACAGTTATGGCCTTGCCGCCCAGGTGGTCGATGCGGGTGGCATCCCAATGATGTTGGGGATTGCAAAAGACAAAAAGACCGATTTAATGGAGAAGATTGCCCGTGGACAATGCGCTGATTTTATGGTGATCTCCGGCGGTGTATCGGTGGGGGATTATGATTTTGTGAAAGAGGTGATGGAGGAGATCGGGGCGAAGATGGCTTTCTGGAAAGTTGCGATGAAACCTGGCAGGCCCCTTGCCTTTGGAACACTTTCTGGAAAACCGCTTTTTGGTCTTCCTGGAAACCCGGTTTCATCTCTGGTCACCTTCGAGCAGTTTGTTCGGCCGGCGCTACTTTTCGCCTCTGGCCGAGACCGGCTCTATCGCCCGGTGATTTCGGCTATTTTGGAAGATACGGTCGAAAAGCATCGAGGGTTGCGCGCCTTTTTAAGAGGGATCGTCTCTACGAGAGATGGGAAATTTTTCGTGCGAACCACGGGAGATCAGGATTCCGGTATCTTGCTTTCCCTGGTAAAGGCCAGCGCCTTGATTATCCTCCCGGAGGAGGCAGAGCGGGTAGTGGCCGGCACGGAAGTGTCGATACAACTGTTATCGGATATGGGCGCTGCCTGATGATAGAGGGTTCTCCTTGAAAGAGTTCATTAGAAACTTTTCAATTATCGCGCATATTGACCATGGAAAATCTACGTTGGCCGACCGACTCCTGGAGTTAACAGGAGCGGTGACACCGCGCGAATCGAAAGAGCAGATCTTAGACGATATGGATCTGGAGCGGGAGAGGGGAATTACCATTAAGGCCCATGCCGTCCGCTTAAAATACCGGGCGGACAACGGGCAGGCTTACACGCTGCACCTGATTGATACCCCCGGGCATGTGGATTTTACCTATGAGGTCTCAAGAAGCCTCGCCGCATGTGAAGGGGCCCTTTTGGTGGTGGATGCCTCACAAGGGGTGGAGGCACAGACGATTGCAAATACGTATCTTGCGATGGAGAATAACCTTGCGATTATTCCCGTCATCAACAAGATTGATCTAAAAAGCGCCGATATTGCGGAAACACAACGGCAAATCGAGCAGATATTGGGATTGGACGTATCGTGCGCGCTGCTCGCTTCCGCCAAAGAGGGCCGGGGAATCAAAGAGATTTTGGAATCGGTGATTCATCGTATCCCGCCGCCGAAGGGAGACGAGGCGCTTCCGTTACGGGCCTTGATCTTTGATTCCTGGTTTTGTAATTATCGTGGGGCGGTTGTTTTGGTCAAGGTGGTGGACGGCACGATTCGGAAAGGGATGCGGGTTCGATTAATGTCGAATCAAAAGACACATGAAGTCCTATCGATCGGTGTTTTTACTCCGAAGGAGGCAGAGGTTGAATCCTTGACGGTTGGCGAAGTCGGCTACATTGTGTCTGGAATAAGAGATGTCAGCGAGACCAAGATCGGCGATACAATGACGGATGCCGCATGCCCGGCGTTGGTGCCGATACCGGGATATAAAGAGGTTAAACCGATGGTCTTCTGCGGTCTCTACACCGTCGATACCGATTCTTTCGCGGATTTAAGAGACGCGCTGGATAAACTACGTCTGAACGACTTTTCTTTTCAATATGAGCCGGAGACGTCGCTTGCGCTCGGTTTTGGATTCCGTTGCGGTTTTCTGGGCCTGCTCCACATGGAAATTATTAAGGAGCGTCTGGAGCGGGAGTATCAGCTTGTCCTGATCGGCACTGCCCCAACCGTCATCTATCGGGTGACCACCCAGAAAGGAGAGGCAATCCAGATTGATAATCCGGCCAAGCTCCCTCCGGCCGGGGAGATTGTCCTCTTTGAAGAACCTTACATCGAAGGGAATATTATTACCAAGGATGCGTTTTTAGGGCCGATCCTGAATTTCTGTCAAGACCGTCGCGGGGCGCAAAAAGACTTAAAATATCTGGATGTCGATCGAGTGAAAATAACCTATGAGCTTCCCTTTAATGAAGTGGTGCTTGATTTTTATGACCGTCTGAAATCTCTCTCGAAAGGGTATGCCTCTTTCGATTACGAGCTGATCGGTTTTAGGGAGGCTGATCTGGTGAAGGTGGATATTCTTCTGAATGGGGAGGTCATCGATGCCCTTTCATTCATCATTCATCGGGAGAAGGCGTATGCGAGGGGAAGGCAGTTTGCCGAGAAGATGAAAACGCTCATTCCAAGGCAGATGTTTGAGGTGGCGATTCAGGCGGCCATCGGTGGGAAAGTGATTGCCAGGGAGACCATCAGCGCCATGCGGAAAAATGTGACTGCGAAATGTTATGGAGGCGATATCACCAGGAAGAGAAAATTATGGGAGAAACAAAAAGAAGGCAAGAAGAGGATGAAGCAGGTCGGTCGATTGGAGATACCACAGGAGGCGTTTCTGGCAGTCCTGAAGCTGCAGGATTAGCCCCGTCCACCTGGGAAAAGGTTAAATCGATTTTTCGCTTTACAAAGACCGTCTCAACAACGACCGAAGAGCTGTCTCCGGAGAAAAAGGCCAAATCGACGCTTCGCGAATATGCGGAGACGTTTGTGATCGCGATTATCCTGGCCCTCTTTATTCGGACTTTCGTCGTGCAGGCGTATAAAATCCCCTCGGGGTCCATGATTCCCACCCTGGATATCGGGGATCATATCCTGGTCAATAAATTCATTCACGGCATTCGCTTTCCTTTCTTCGAGAGGGCCGTTATCCCCATCAAGGCCCCGAAGCGAGGCGACATCATTGTGTTTAAGTTTCCCAACGATGAGTCGAAGGATTTTATTAAAAGAGTGGTCGGTCTGCCAGGTGAAACCGTTGAGATTAAAAACAAGAGACTCTATATCAATGGCCAGAGAATGGAGGAGACATACGCCCTCAACGATGATCCGTCCCTGTTTCCGCCGATGGTAAATCATCGTGATAATTTTGGCCCGGTCGTCGTCCCGCCCGGCGCCTATTTTGTCATGGGGGATCACCGTGATCATAGCCTTGACTCCCGCTTTTGGGGATTCGTGGATTACTCTAAAATCCGGGGAAAGGCCTTTCTGATCTATTGGTCCTGGGATCGCGAGGAAAGCTGGGTCCGGTGGAACCGGATAGGGAAAATTGTTCGATAAACGGAGAGAGGACATGGCGTATTCTTTTGATAGAACGGAATTAAGGAAATACCTGGATCGGTTTTCCGGAAAAAGGGTGTTAGTGATTGGGGATTTAATGCTCGATCATTATATTTGGGGGTCTGTAAGGCGGATTTCACCGGAGGCGCCCGTTCCTGTGGTGGATGTGTTGTCGGAGTCACTCCTACTGGGCGGAGCGGGCAATGTTGCGCATAATATCCGTGCGTTGGGCGGTGAGGCCCTCCTTTGCGGCGTCGTGGGCGACGATGATGCGGGGAGGCGGCTGATACAGGAACTAAAATCAATCGGAGTTGGGCTTTCGGGGGTGGTATTAGAGAAAGAGAGGCCGACCACCCAAAAAACCAGGATTATTGCACATCAGCAGCATGTCGTCCGGTATGATCATGAAAAAGTGGTCAACACTTTGCCCAAAACGGAGAAAAGATTTATAGATTTTATTACCGATGAAATAACATGTATTGATTGTGTGGTCATCTCCGATTATGCCAAAGGAATGATCACGGAAGGACTGCTTCGTGCCATTCTCCCACGCTTAGCCAGACGTGGTATGCCGGTGATTGTAGATCCCAAGATCAAACATTTCTCTCTTTATAAAAAGGCGACCATCGTCACGCCCAATCATCTGGAGGCGTCGCAGGCTGCCGGGGTGGAGATCGTGGATGAATCGACGTTGAACCTTGCGGGCCGCGCGATTTTGGATAAGCTTCAGTGTCGGGCGGTTCTCATAACAAGGGGGGAGCATGGAATGAGTTTATTCGAAAAGGGCGGGGGTGTGATGCATGTCCCCGCCGAAGCGAGAGAGGTGTATGATGTGACAGGGGCGGGTGACACTGTCGTCAGCACGCTGGCCCTTTCCCTCTCGGCAGGGGCGTCTCTTGTGGCCGCAACGAGGCTGGCCAATATCGCGGCGGGGGAGGTGGTTGGGATGGTGGGGACCGCCGCCCTTAAAAAAGATCTCTTGGAAAAAGCCCTCTCATGAAACCGATCCTGATTGTCATTCCCGCAAGGTATGAGTCCAGCCGTTTTCCTGGAAAACCCCTTGCGGATATCTGCGGCAAACCGATGGTGCAACATGTCTGGGAGCGGGCATGTCGTATCAAACGGGCCGATCGCATCCTGGTTGCGACGGACGATGATCGAATCGCCGCCTGTGTGAAGGAGTTTGGGGGAGAGGTCATCATCACCGCAGCGAACCATAAAACCGGCACGGAACGGGTGGCGGAGGTTGCAGCCGGACTCCCGTTTCCGTTTGTCGTCAATCTGCAGGGAGATCTTCCTGTTTTTGATCCGGGGGCAGTAGATCGCGTTATTGAAGAAGGGGTGCATCTGATTGAGAAGGAGGGGGCCGCATTGGTGACGGCGAAATCCGAAATCCTCTCTAAAGAAGAGCTGGCCTCCCCTCATGTGGTCAAGGTGGTCGCCACTCAAGCGGGGAGGGCGCTTTATTTTTCCCGCTCTCCGATCCCTTATATAGAAACAGGGAATGATACATCGTTTAAATCTTACAAACATTATGGCATTTATCTTTATCAACGGGATTTTCTTTTAAAAATTGCGGCCTCCAAAGAGGGGGCGCTGGAAAGCGTGGAACGGTTGGAGCAACTTAGGGTGCTGGAGGCGGGTTTCTCGGTCCATCTGGTTGAAATTGGGGCCAGGGAGGCCTCATTTTTTCTGGAAGTGAACAGGCCGGAAGATTTAAGGGAGGCCCGGGAAATATTACGGAATGCGACTCTGTCATAGGGGATAATGAATGAAATATATCTTTATCACAGGGGGGGTAGTCTCCTCCTTGGGGAAGGGACTCGCGGCCGCATCCATTGGGAATCTTCTGGAAGCCAGGGGACTTGCGATTACCTTTCTTAAGCTTGATCCTTACATCAACATTGATCCCGGCACAATGAACCCTTATCAGCATGGAGAGGTTTTCGTTACAGATGATGGCGCCGAGACCGATCTTGATCTGGGACATTATGAGCGCTATTCCTCTCTTTCGATGTCACAAAAGAACAATTATACGACGGGTAGAATCTACGACAACGTAATCCGAAAAGAGCGCCATGGCGATTATCTGGGTGGGACGGTGCAGGTGGTGCCCCATATTACCGACGAGATCAAGCGATGCATCTTGTCTGTCGGGAAAGATAACAAAAGGAAGATTCGTGTGGTGATCGTTGAAATTGGAGGGACCGTTGGTGATATTGAAAGCCTTCCTTTTCTTGAGGCGATCCGGCAATTTCCGCTTGATGTGGGCCGTAAAAATGTCCTGTATATTCATCTTACGCTCGTTCCCTTCATTAAGGCCGCCGATGAGTTGAAGACAAAACCGACCCAGCATAGCGTGAATAAAATGCGTGAAATCGGAATCCAACCCGATGTGCTTCTCTGCCGGACAGACCGATTTATTTCCCAGGAGATAAAAAGAAAGATTGCCCTTTTCTGCAGCGTTCCACCGGAGGCGGTCATCACCGCCAAGGATGTGGAGAGCATCTACGAAGTTCCGCTGATTTTTCATCAGGAACATTTGGACGCGACGATTGTAAAAAGGCTGGGAATCAAGGCGCGACCGCCAAGGCTCGAGACCTGGAAGGCGATGGTTCATACGATCCAGCATCCTTCTCACGAGGTCACAATTGGCCTGGTAGGAAAATATGTGGACCTAAAGGATTCCTATAAGAGTCTTTATGAATCTTTGATCCATGGCGGCATTGGAAATAGCGCGAAAGTCCATGTGGAATGGATTAACAGTGAACGGCTTGAAAAAGAAGGGGTGGAGGCGCTTCTTTCCGGATGTCAGGGCGTTTTGGTCGCGAGTGGATTTGGCAACCGCGGCATTGAAGGCAAGATTGCCGCGATCCGTTATGCAAGGGAGAGACCGGTTCCGTTCCTTGGGATTTGCCTTGGAATGCAATGTGCGGTCATTGAATTTGCCAGAAACGTCGCCGGCGTTCGGAACGCAAACAGTTCGGAGTTCGATACCAAAACCCCTTCCCCCGTGATTGATCTCTTAAAAGATCAGAGACAGGTGACGGAGAAGGGGGGGACCATGCGGTTAGGGGCCTATCCCTGTTGTTTGGAGAAAGGGTCGCGTGCCTATGAGGCCTATCAACAGCAGGAGATTTCAGAGCGGCATCGCCATCGGTATGAGTTTAATAATCATTATCGGGAACGCTTGACCCGGTCAGGGATGATGTTATCCGGATTGTCTCCGGATGGAAACCTGGTTGAAATTATTGAACTGCCTGACCACCCCTGGTTTTTGGCGGTGCAGTTTCACCCTGAATTTAAGTCGCGGCCCCACAAGCCGCATCCCCTTTTTAGGGATTTTATTGCGGCCTCAATGAAGCATAAATGAAGAATAAATATGGAGAAGGCGTATGACGCGTGCCATTAAAGTCGGCAACCTGCAGCTTAGGGAGAAGGAGTTCTTCCTGATTGCCGGCCCCTGCGTCATTGAGAATGAGTCATTGGTTTTAACGACGGCGGAATCGATTGCCAAGATCGCCGCGTCGCATCGCTTCCCTTTTATATTTAAGTCTTCCTACGACAAGGCCAACCGAAGCTCGGTCTCTTCCTATCGCGGGATGGGAATGGAAGAGGGGCTTCGCATTCTTGAGAAGGTGAAGAGGGGACTGGACGTTCCAGTCCTTTCCGATGTTCACGCGCCTGAAGAAGCCAAAATCGCCTCGGAGGTGCTGGATGTCCTCCAGATACCGGCCTTCCTTTGCCGCCAGACGGATCTCCTTCTTGCGGCGGGAAAAACAGGGAAGGTGGTGAACGTTAAGAAGGGGCAATTTCTTGCGCCCTGGGACATGGAAAATGTGGTGGAAAAGCTGGAGTCGTCTGGCAATAAAAATATTTTTTTAACGGAGCGTGGAACCAGTTTTGGCTATAATAACCTTGTCAGCGACATGCGTTCTCTTCCCATTATGAGGCAGTGGGGATATCCGGTTGTCTTTGACGGCACCCACAGCGTTCAACTTCCGGGCGGGGGAGGCAAGATTTCTTCAGGACAGCGTGAGTTTGTTCCGCCCCTCGCGCGCGCTGCCGTTGCAGCCGGCTGCGATGGTCTTTTTCTGGAGGTGCACCCTCATCCCGATCGGGCCCCCTCGGACGGTCCCAATATGATTGACCTTGCGACACTCGATCGGCTTCTAACCGATGTGAGGAGGATTTTAGATGCACTCCTTTATCAGGCATAAATGGTTAAAATGGAGGGTGAGATGATTATAGAAGAGGGAAAACGGGTTCTCGCCATAGAGTCTGCCGCTATTTTGGAATTGATCCCGAAGATGGATGATCGATTTGTTAAAGCGGTGATGTTATGCCGTGCGTGCCGCGGACGCGTGGTGGTCATCGGGATGGGAAAATCAGGCTTGATCGGAAAGAAGATTTCGGCAACCATGTCGAGCACCGGCACACCCGCATTTTTCCTTCATCCGGCGGAAGGCATTCATGGCGATCTGGGGATGATTTCGAAGGACGATGTGGTGGTCGCCATTTCAAACAGCGGAGAGACGGAAGAAATCCTCCGGATACTTCCGTCCATCAAACGGCTGGACCTGAAATTGATCACGCTGACGGGGAATACGAAATCAACGTTGGCGAAAATGAGCGATGTGGTCCTGGATGTCGGCGTCCGCGAAGAGGCCTGCCCCTTAGGCCTTGCGCCGACTGCCAGCACCACCGCCACGTTGGCGATGGGAGACGCCCTGGCCGTTGCCCTGCTGCAAGAAAAAGGATTCCGCAAGGAAGACTTCGCCTCTTTTCATCCGGGCGGGACGCTGGGACGAACGCTTCTCCTTAAGGTGGAGGATGTGATGCATCTGGGGGAGGCCATTCCGAAAGTTTTGGAACAAACCCCGATGCGCGAGGTGGTTTTGGAGATGACGGCCAAGAAATTTGGCATGACGACGGTGTTAAACGAAGATGGCATCCTGTTGGGGATTGTAACTGACGGCGATCTTCGACGGTTGATCAAAAGGGCTGATTATGGGCAGGATGGGCAGGGCGATATCTTTTCCTTGCCGGCAAAAGAGGTGATGAATCGCAATCCTAAAACAATCTCAAAGGAGGCGCTGGCCGCCCAGGCGATCCATCTCATGGAGAGCCACAGCATTACCTCACTGGTTGTTGTAAGAGAGGGAGGATCTGTTGATGGGATTGTTCATCTTCATGATCTGTTAAAGTCGGGAGCGGTCTGATTGAGTCAGGCGAACTTTCAAATAAAGATAAAAAAGGCGCAGCAGATTCGATACCTCCTCCTGGATGTTGATGGTGTTTTGACCGATGGAAAACTTTATTATGACGAGAAGGGGGGGGAGATAAAGGGGTTTTCTATCCTGGACGGATACGGAATACGACTGTTACAGGATGCCAACATCGGCGTGGGGCTTCTCTCCAGCCGTACGTCCCACGTCGTGACGCAGCGGGCAAAAGAGCTGCATCTGGAAGACGTGTATCAAGGTGAAAAGGATAAAATAACCGCTTATGAGACGATTTTAAAGAATCGCAGGATCGAGGATGAGGTCGTTGCCTACATGGGCGATGACCTCATTGATCTTCCCGTCTTAAGGCGGGTTGGGTTGTCGATCGCGGTGGCAAATGCGGTGGACGCCGTCAAAGCTGCGGCCCATTGGATAACGGAGAGAAGGGGTGGGGAAGGGGCGGTACGGGAGGTTATTGATTTTATCCTTTCCGCTCAGATTTCTTCACAAACTTGCAGTCGCATCATCGAGGAATAGGATGAGACTTTCCAAAAAGGTTTTCGGATGGGCTGCCTTTTTTGTCTTGCAGTCGGTGGCATTTTTGACGCGTTATCTCTCATGGCGTTTGGGTGTCCGTATGGGTGGCAGGGTCGGCGTGGTTTTGTATTATCTCTTGCGAAGGATTAGACAACAATCGATAGAGAATTTTCGGATCTTCTATGGGCATGACCGGTCAGACCGGGAATTATCACAAATTGTCAAAAGGAATTTCAGGAACCTTGGAAAAAATTTGATTGAGATATTAAACCTTAAACATCTTAAACCGCACCAGATCGATCCCCTCGTTTCCATTGAAGGTGAGGAGTATCTTAAAGAGGCGCTATCCAGGCGAAATGGCGTTATCTTGATGACGGGACATGTTGGAAATTGGGAGTTAATGGGATGCGCGCTGGCTGCGCGTGGTTATCCGCTGAATATCATGGCCGCGCCCCTTTACGGCCTACACATTGACGAATGGATTATAAAGCTTCGTTTAAGGTTTAATATCGAAACTATCAGCAGAGGAAGCTCCGTTTCCTCAAAAAAAATATCGGGGGTTCTACACAGAAAAGGAATTTTAGGGCTATTAATCGATTCGGACGCCTATGTGAATGGGATGAATCTTTTTAATAGAAAGGCCTACCGCCCCGTTGGGGCGGCGCGAATTGCCTTACGGAGCGGGGCTGTCGCCATGATATTTTTCATTGCCCGCCTTCCGGGTGATCGGCATAGAATTACGATTCATAAACCGATAACGTTTATACGGACCGCTGACTACGAAAAAGATGTTGAAATGAACGCCCACATCATCACAGACATGATCGAAACGCATGTCAGGCAATATCCAGATCAATGGGTTTCGATCCCCCGGCGTTGGAAGGCAAACCTTAGAGATCTCAATAAATAAACAATGAACTTGCCAAATTCCCTGACGGCCTTACGGGTTTTCTTAATTCCGGTTTTCATCTTTTTCTTCTACCAAATTCCTGACATTAGTTCCCTGGTTGCAGCCTCCGTATTTCTCATCGCCTCGTTGACAGATATCTTGGACGGTTATTTTGCACGGCGAAGATCAGAAATAACAAAACTTGGGAAATTTCTGGATCCAGTCGCCGATAAACTTCTCATCCTCTCCGCGCTGATTCTTTTGGTCGGCCATCACGACGGCGGCCACAGCCGTGTTCCAGCCTGGATGGCAATCCTTATCGTGGGAAGGGAGGTTGCGGTGACCGGTTTTAGGGCGGTTGCCGCTTCGGAGGGGGTGATTATTGCTGCAGAAGGGGTCGGAAAATATAAGACCTTTTTACAGACCATTTCAGTGATATTGCTTGTGGTGGATGCCCCCCCCTCCTTTCATCAGGTGGGTCTGCTCCTCCTTTTTATGTCGATCGTCCTCGCCCTGATCTCTGCCAGACAATATTTTGTCAAGTTTACGGAAAGAGTCCGTCCATTAAAGTCCGCTCTCTCGGCGCAAAGAGATCCACCGCCAACCTCTCCCGAAAAGAAGATTCTTAAAGGAGACCAACTATCTCTGCCGTTTTCCGAGCGGAATGGTGGGGGAGATGGGAGATAATGGATGCCTTGGGAATTGTAACGATTGCGATAAGTTATCTGTTTGGCTCTATACCGTTTGGTCTTCTTATTTCAAGAAAAATGAGGGGGATTGATCCCAGAGAGGGGGGGAGCGGCAATATGGGGGCTACCAATGTCCTTCGAGTTGTTGGTAAAAAAGAGGCGGCCCTCACATTGCTTTTGGATGTATTAAAAGGGGTTCTTCCTGTTTCCGCTGCCAGCCTGTTGAAACTGAAAGAGGGAACGATATTCATGGTCGGTCTGGTAACCATTCTTGGACATGTTTTTCCTCTTTTTTTAAAATTTAAAGGGGGGAAGGGGGTTGCAACCTCTTTCGGCGTATTTCTGGGTCTTTCTTATCAGATCGCGTTGATTGGATTGGCAATATGGGCCCTTGGCGTTTATCTTGGAGGCGCATCATCCGTAGGGGCTTTGGCAGCGTTTGGATTCCTCCCGCTCCTCTCCTTTTTCCTAAGGCCAGATCCGATCTTTAATCTCTTTACCATTTTTATTTCGATTTTAGTCTATATCCAGCACCGTGGCAATATCCAAAGGATTATAAAAGGGACGGAATGATCAAGGGTCTTGTCATAAGGGGCCTCATTATCTCTGCGTGCCTTATTCTTTCTACCCCTTATTCGATATGGGCGGATGTCGATATCTCCGCCAACTCCGATTTAGAAGGAGCGGCACCTTATTTTGATCAGCTTATCAGGAACGGCGGGCTTTTTTCTTTTAAGAGGGCTCGCGGAATTGATCGATCCGATCTTGCCGCGAATTACATCCTGCGTCACGCTGAAGAGCGGTTTAGAAAAGGCTCCTACGAGGGGGCGATAGCGCTTGGAGAAATGGCCGCGCAGTTCTCTCCCGCCTCGCCGTTTCCGCATTTCTTTCTGGCAAAAATGGCCTGGCATCAGAAAAACATAGATGTGGATAGCCTGACAAAGGTTTACTCGGAATATCTTGCCGGATTGAAATTGGCCGGCCAGGACTTCTGGTTCTTATTTTCAAGCCTGGCAACGATTGTCCTCTTGATGACTGTCGCCCTGTTTTTAACCTTTGTCACGTTTTTTTTATATACGATTCTGACGTTAAGCGCCCTCTGGATTCATCAGATTGTCGAGTGGTTCCGAGGGTATTCATATCCGGTATCATCCGGTCTGCTTTTCGTGGTGGTGCTGCTGCTGCCGCTTCTTTTTGGAATCCCAATTTTATGGTTTTTTATTTTATGTTTCTTTATTTTCTGGGGTTTTTATACGTGGTCGGAGAGGGGAATCGTTATTTTATTCCTGGTGGGGGTGGGGGCGTCCATCTGGGCATTTCCATTTCTATTTACTTTTTTTACCGCGAGAAGTTCTCCGGTGTTAAGACAGATGGTGCTCAATCAGCAGGGTGAATATCTTTGGTCGCCCCCTCCGATAGAACCGACGGGGCTGGACTGGAAGGAATGGGCGCTCCTGGCTTCTTATGAGACCCAGGAAGGAAATTACAAGAAGGGGGAGTTGCTTTATCAAAAAGCCCTCTCGATACGTCGTGAATCAAGCATGGTTATCAACAATCTAGGCAATATCGCTTTCTATCTTAAAGATTACCCCAAGGCGATCAAGCACTACCAATATTCTCTGGGCCTGTCGCCCGATTTGGTCTCCGCGAATTACAACATGAGTCAGGCGTCCCAAAAAATGGAGTCATTTAAAGAGGGGCATCGGAAGTACCTCCAAGAGGCGTTTAAAACCTTGGCGGGCCGTTTTGATCCAAGAAGGGCGGCGGAGTATGCCAAGAGGATAGAGCTTTTTCCAAATTTTCCAATGATCGAAGAACGTTTTAGAAAAGAAGATCTCTGGAAGGAGGTTTGGAAGCCGCGTTCGACCGATCTAAGCGATAAGATATGGAAGCGTTTGGCCGGGAAAGTTTCGTTGCGGAATGCGCCCGTTATTGCCTTGATGGGGTTTGCCCTCCTGGCCCTTTCTTCGTTTTTCATGAAGCGGTTCTATCGGGTGCGGTTTTGTTTCGAGTGTCATAAGGCCATCTGTCATCAGTGCGAGCATTATATCCTGCATCATACAGTCTGCTCGGGGTGTGAGTCGAAATTTATCGCGAAAGAAATTAATTTCACAACGATCAAACCGATGAGAAAAAGGGTCTCGATGCGATCTTATCTCCTTTTCTTGATTCCTGGGGGCGGTCATCTTGCCCTAAGAAGGACCGCAATCGGTTGCCTATACTTATTTCTCTTTTATTTTTTCTTTGGTTACATTGCCTTTAGTGAAGCGCTTTTGGCGCATTGGCACTTGGACGTTGTGAAGGTGGTGATTGTCCCTTTGTCTATCCTCCTCTTATACGGGATATCGACATTTGATTTGGTTTTTTCCCGGGGTCGTCAATAATGTCATTAGAGGGTTCCATCGGCGAGTTTGGGACGCCCGAGATCTTTCAGCTCATTTTACGGCAACAAAAGGAAGGGATTCTTACACTTGTATTAGAAAGCGATACGATATTAGTAAAATTTAAAAAAGGAAGAATTGTTTGGGCGGGTGAACGTCATGAAGAAGCGTCGTTGGGAGAGACGCTTGTTCGATTAGGAACGATTTCTAAGGATCAGCTTGAGGCGGGGATTAATAAGGCATCCAGCAAGGAAGATGAATCGCTTGGACGCGTTCTTTGCGGATTCGGATATGTGACGCCGAGAGAGATTAAAAAGGTCAATCGCCTCGTCACCGAAGAGACGATTTTTCGCCTGCTTGACGTGCAGTCTGGATATTATAAGTTTGAGCCGAAAGATATCTCCTATGACACTGAATTGATTGAGCCACTTATCTTAACCGGAGAGTTTACATTAAAGGGAGGAGGGCGCAGTGTTGAAAAACAGACGCGTTCCCTCCTTCAGGATATAGACGAGCTTCCCAAAATTGCCACGACTCAAATAGAAGTTGCTCAAGAGCCGCCGCCTTTAGTGAAATTACCGCTCCAGAAAAAACCTGCGCCAGAACGGGCAGGATTAACATTCAAGGGCACCCTCAATGGTGTTACCATTATCGCGCTTATGACTGCCCTTGTTGTTTCGTATTCTTCCCTTCTGATTACATACGATAGCGCCCGTCTATCCTTTTTGGAAATAAAAAACTTATTTGTCTGGAATGAACTCGATGCCCTTTGTCTCGCCCTTGACCTCTATTATCTTGAAAATCGCCGTTATCCTGACTCGCTCTATCATTTAATGCAAGAAGGATTTATAGAAAACGATTCGGACAAAAAGATTAACCTTGAAAAATGGGGCTATGATTTAAAGGAGGAGCGCTATTCCCTTTACTATAAATAGTTTACATAATATATCTTATCAGACGTTATATGAAGAAAAACGCGAGGTGCTGACTTGACTGTCTGGCAAAAGATAAAAAGGGACATAACCGTGCTGTTGTATGGGTTAAAAGAGGCGACGATTGATTTAGCCGAGCGCGTGGGCCGTCGTGTGCATTATTTCAAGATATATCTCGCGGTGGACACGTTAGAGGCGAACATTCAACAGAACCAGGCATTTCTAGGTGAAAAGGCGCACGGAAGCAATGTCCCTGATTTAAATTCCCTTGTCAGCGATCCGGAGTGCATGGAGATTTGCAAAAAAATCGAGGATGATCAAAAGAAGCTTCATTTTCTTGAAGATCAACTGGTAGACGACAACCCCATTACCTGTTTCGAGCAGGATTTGCGTCAGGCCAATTCTCTGGTCGCAAGTACGGTTGTCTCAAATCGGTTTTTTGGGATTGGGAAAAAATTAAAGGAACTTTCGCTTCCCTCTCAAATTCGGGTTGTCTTTGTTACAAGAAACAGCCAGGTTAAAATAGCCGATGAGGATACATTAGTTCAAGCGCATGATCGTATTACATATGTTTGTCATATAGAAAAAGCCAACTTTTACAGAAAGTACTGGATTGATAGTTAAAGTTATTTATTGCCTATTTTCTGTCTGGTCCAGTGGAGAGAGACACTATCGAGTAGTTTTAAGTTAAAACGCTTCTGTGCGTTTTCATTGGGGATAAATATTTCTAACTGACTGGAACTATTGATAATTAGATTTCCGGTGTCTCTATCCCCTTTTGCATAGCTTTCCTTTAGACCAATCCAGCGGTATTTTTTTACGCTTACGGTAATTTCTCCGAAAATGCCATTAAGCTCCGTTCTTGTGATGTTGGTGATTGCGTTTCCGAATCGGTCAATATAAACGATTTTACCGCTAAGATGGGATCGGATTTTTATCGGTACGAGGCCATCACGGCGTATGTCATCATCAATTTTTCTCCCGAGTTGATCGGGTGGATAGCCTATAGCAAGGTATCCGGCAATTTTGGCAAAGCGATCGCGACCCGCGAAGGTGGGGCTTGTCTTGAGCATCAGAGGCGGTTTGTTTAAGACTTCGTAAACCTGGCATTGTCGTGTTTGAGTGATATAAGTGAGCACACCATTATCAGGCGCAACGAAAAGATGACTTTCGCATGAGACGATGATTTCCCGACGGCTTGTGCCGACGCCGGGGTCGACGACCACAAGATGGATCGTCCCATCTGGAAAGTTGGAATAGGCTTCTTTAATCACAAAAGAGGCGCTGAGGACATCAAAAGGCGGTATCTCATGCGTAATATCAATGAGCGTTGCGCCTGGCGCCATGTGGAGCAGGACGCCTTTGACGCTTCCTGAAAAATAATCTTGAAGGCCGTAATCGGTGGTGAGTGTGATAATGGGATGTTGAAGAGGACGGGCATTACTCAAAGGCAATTTTTTGGACTTCATATTCCACTATTTTTGCGGGTGCGGTAATTTTAACAACGTCATGAACGCGATGGCCGATGAGCGCCTTGCCCACGGGAGAATGGACAGAGATTTTTCCATTCTTTAAATCGGCCTCATCCTGTCCCACAAGCGTATATTTTTTCTCCTCTTCCGTATGAAGATCGATCAGGTACACAGTGGCGCCAAAGACAATCTTATCGGACGATAAGGCGCTTGTTTCAATCACCTCGGCGTTGGCCAATTTGTCTTCCACTTCCCGGATGCGTCCTTCCACAAAACTTTGTTTTTCCTTGGCGGCCGTATATTCGGCATTTTCGGATAGATCGCCATGTGAGCGTGCCTCTGCAATATCTGCAATAACCTTAGGACGTTCCATTCTCTTGAGTCGTTCGAGTTCTTCCTTAAGTTGTTCGTAACCCTTTTTGGTCATTGGTATCTTCACGTTTTTCTCCCGTCATGAATCTTAGGGGATCCAGAGATAAAGAAATTTTGTATATCCCCTTTCAAGAAAATGATCCGGAACGATCCCAAAAGAGGGCAAGGAATCAATCACCCTCTTGTTTGTTTTAGAATAGATGTTACTTTTGAATTCGTGGGGACGACGATACATAATGACCGTTGCTTTTTTAAGACCGGTCTTTGATTTAGCGGAATCAATTGCCTGCTCAAGGTATCCGATTTCATCGACCAACCCTAATTCCTTCGCCTCTCTTGCCGAGTAGATGCGTCCGTC
Organism: uncultured Nitrospirota bacterium; assembly: GCA_964373895.1. Taxonomy (GTDB): domain Bacteria; phylum Nitrospirota; class Nitrospiria; order SBBL01; family SBBT01; genus SBBT01. Next base: position 5,585 of record CAYJWQ010000016.1, on the reverse strand, counting down.
GGCCAACGACCTGATTTTCTCGGGGGCAAGCCCCTTTCTCCCCACGGCGACCACATCCAGAAACCGGCCGTACATAGTGTCAATGACTCCTTGTAGAATCTCACGGCCTTCGGCGGAGAGGGGTTGGGTTGGCAAGCCCAGATCTTTGTGCCTACCCGATTTGATCGATTCCGCTCCGACTCCAATCTTTTCCATCAATCCTTGTAAGTTGATGTGCAGCATAATCACGCCAATGCTCCCTGTAACTGCCGTCGGATGCGCGACGATCTGATCAGCTGCCATGGCGATATAGTATGCCCCTGATGTTCCAATATCCGTGATGGCCGCAATGACCGTTTTACCCGTCTGTTCTTTGAACAGTTGCACCTCGTGATAAATAAGATCTGATGCCGTAACCGTTCCCCCCGGGCTGTTGATGCGCAGGATAATAGCCTTCACCGCTTTATCGGATGCGGCAGATGAGAGCTCTTCTTTCACACGGGCGACCATGTCAGGGAGGTCCATGATTCCGTCCTCTTTCTCATCAGAAATGAGGCCAGATAAATCAATTAAGGCGATCTTCTCTTTTCCGCTCCCTTCAAGGATTTTCTCCTGCAGAGGTTCTATCGTCGGGAAAAGGGAGATGTTAAAAACACATCCTGTCAACATGAGGATATGTATCAATCCAATCCCCATCCTGATCGCCTTTCTCGTTTTCGTAGCTTTCATGGCCCCCATTTTTAATTGAAAAATCTCATTCATCAAAAAATTTAAGGCCGCCTGCTAATTCTCATGCAACTTCCCTGCGATGATGACCGCCGTGGCACGCCCTTTCAATGTCCAGCCGATAAAAGGTGAGTTTTTGCTCTTTGATTTTAGAAGGGATTCTTTTACAGTCCACTCGGCGTGAGGGTCAATCAGGGTGACATCAGCGACATGACCGATTCCTAATTGACCGATCTTCTTCCCAAGGATTTTTGCCGGGTTCTCTGTTAGTTTCCGAATAAGTTCCGGCAGGGTAAGGAGACCCTCGTTCACCAGGACCAATGAAAGGGAGAGGGCCGTTTCCAGTCCGATAATGCCAAATGGGGCATGGTCAAAATCCTGTTCTTTCTCTTGTACGGCATGCGGGGCATGATCAGTTGCAATGGCGTCAATGGTTCCATCTGACAGGCCGGCCCGAATCTCTTTACAATCTTCGGATGTACCCAATGGCGGTTTCATCTTTGCGTTCGTGTCAAATTCAGAGACCCGCTCATCTGTGAGCATGAAATAATGCGGACAGGTCTCCGCCGTAATAAAAATGCCGCGGCGTTTTGCCTCTCGTATCAAATGGACAGAGCTTGCGGCGCTGATATGGGCCAGATGGACGCGCGCGCCGGTCAATTCCGCCAGGGCGATGTCGCGCGCGACCATTACCGATTCAGATGCCGCTGGAATGCCTTTTAACCCCAGAGACATTGAGATAGGGCCTTCAAACATAACCCCCCCTGCCGAAAGGCTTAAGTCTTCGCAGTGGTCGATGACAGGAATGTCGAAAATTCTGGCATATTCCATCGCTCGGCGCATAAGTCCACTATTCATCACAGGAAATCCGTCATCCGAGATGGCCACGCACCCAGCCTCGATCAGATCGCCTATCTCCGCCATTTCTTCCCCTCTTAAGCCTTTAGTAATGGCGCCCACCGGAAAAAGATGTGAAAGTCCCGCTGCCTTTGCCTTATCTAAAACAAATTCGGTTACAGATTGATTGTCGTTGGGGGGACAGGTATTTGGCATGGCGCAGATGGTGGTGAATCCACCGAAAACGGCCGCCTCCATGGCCGTGGCCACGGTCTCTTTATACTCAAATCCAGGTTCTCTGACATGGCTGTGCAGATCGATCAGTCCAGGCGCCACGACTTTTCCTGTGGCATCGATCCGTTGATGGGGTTCCCGGCACGTAAGGCTTGGGCCGATTTCACGAATCAATCCCCCCTCAATAAGGAGATCGCCCACGGAATCCCTTCCCGATGCGGGATCAATGATTCGTCCCCCTTTAATGAGAATCCTGGGTGGACTATCAGTCATTTTTGCCTCCCGCAAGGAGATAAAGGAGGGCCATTCGGACAGCGATCCCGTTCGTCACCTGGTCTAATATGACGGAAGAGAGACCATCCGCCACATCAGGCGCCACTTCAATGCCGCGATTGATGGGACCAGGATGCATTACCAGGACATCCCTGTCTGCAAGCTGTAACCGTCGGCGATCTAAGCCGTAGAGACGGGAGTATTCTCGGAGGGTTGGGAAAAATCCCTTTCCTTGGCGCTCTAATTGGAGCCGAAGCAGAATGACCACATCCACCCCTGCAATCGCCTCGTCAAGCCGATAGTGAATGGAGACCCCCCATTGTTCCATCTCTCTCGGAATCATGGTGGGCGGGCCAACCAGTCGCACATCGGCGCCGAGCTTTTTTAAACCATGGATATCCGAACGGGCGACACGGCTATGGAGGACATCTCCGACAATGAGGACGGTTAAACCGCTAAATGCGCCTTTTTTTTCTTTAATGGTAAAGAGATCGAGCAGCCCCTGGCTCGGGTGTTCGTGGGCCCCGTCTCCCGCGTTGATCACGGAACTTTTTAAGGATTTGGCCAGAAGATAGGGCGCGCCGGATGCTGGATGTCGAAGGACAATAATATCAGCCTGCATTGCCTCAACATTTCTGGCGGTATCGAGCAGGGCCTCCCCTTTTACGATGCTGCTGGTTGCCGTTTGCATGTTGATGACGTCGGCGGAGAGCCGCTTTGCCGCCAGTTCAAACGATACCCGTGTTCGGGTGCTCGGCTCGAAAAAGAGGTTGACCACTGTCTTGCCACGGAGGGCCGGGACCTTTTTAATATCCCGCGTGGAGACTTCTTTAAAGGAATCCGCCGTCTGAAGAATCAGGTCGATCTCTCCCTTCTCCATCTCTCCAATGGCGAGGATGTCCTTTCTCTTTAGTTCCACTCGTGCTCCCTTCTGTGGAGGGGCATCCCTCGGCTATGCCATAGGGCCTTCTCTTTCAGACTGTTTTTGAGACGATAGGTCCCAAGGAGACTGTCAGAGAAACCGGCAGCCTAAAACCGTCGCTTTATGATAACACGGTCTTTTTCCCCCGTTTCTTCAAATAAAACTTCAATGATCTCATCGAGAGAGGTTGGCAGGTTTTTCCCGACATAATCCGGGCGAATAGGAAGTTCACGGTGACCCCGATCTACCAAGACGGCCAGTTGAACTTGTTTAGGACGTCCCAGGTCGGTTAATCCGTCCATTGCTGCGCGAACAGTCCGCCCCGTAAAGAGCACATCGTCTACCAGAATCACAATACGATCGGAAATATCACACGGAATATTGGTCTTCTTGAGTATTGGACGACCCTTTTTCATTGCGAGGTCATCGCGGTACAAAGTAATATCAAGCTCTCCAAGTGGAACCGTCTCCCCTTCAATTTCCTTGATTTTGACTCCGAGCCGTTGTGCGAGATAGACACCTCCTGTTCGAATTCCAACCAACACCAGATCTTTTGCCCCCTTGTTTCTTTCCAGGATCTCATGGGCCATTCTTTTTAATATCCTTAATATTTCATCGGAGTTTAAAGTAGTGCGTTCCATAGCGATCATAGCGGTATCCAGAGAAAAAAAAACCTCCTTTCCTACGACCGAAAGAAGGTTATCAACACACCTCTCACCATCCCCTTTTCCGCCTCGCCGGGCAAGTTTAAAGGTTACTGCTACAATTATATTTTAGCTGACATACAGATATCAAGTATCTGTTTTATTAATAAGCAACTCCGTTATCTGGCGCAGCGAAAACCGAGGCCGTTATAGGAATTGGACGCGCCGTAAGATGCGCTTAAAGCAAAAACGCCGGCATGCGTGCCATCTCCCCATCCACCGCCCCGAATCAAGGCCGCCGGGAAACGGTTGCCGGCAGGATGCGCTTCATTAATCCCAAAGACCATATCTGTTCCATAAGAGGCGCTGGAATTTGTGGCGGCGTTCGGGTTCCAAGCGCCGCTGACGCCATTTCCTTCCGGGCCTTGTATCCAGTCTGCCACCCATTCCCATAAGTTTCCCACCATATCATCGACTCCCCAGCTTGAGGTGCAACCGGTTTTGGACCCCGTATTGGTAGGGCCGGATCCAAAAATGTTGCAAGGCGCGTTGGCCATGCCTGTGCCGCTATCCGGTGTTCTGGAGGCGGCCATTTGCCATTCGGCGTTCGTGAGCAATCTTTTACCAGATAAAGCACAGGCCTGCTGTGCCTGAAACCAGGTGACAAACCGAGACGGTAGCGTCCCCGGTGTTGATAAGGCGTACAGAGGAACAGCCCAGTTGCCGTTATCCGGGAAGGTAACCGGATAATCATCACCCGTAGTGCCATAGCGGGTTCCCGTGCCGTCGGGTAAAGACCATACGCTCGCTTCATATTTATCTATACAAAGCGTCCCCACCTTAACCATAATATCATTGAGGTTGTTCCCACCGCAGGAGACCCCGCTAAAGAATTTCTCGCGAACCTGGTTCGCCGTATCGGGCGAGCCAGAGGGCCCAGATGGGCCTGGGGGGCCTGTCGGTCCGGTTGGGCCTATAAGACCTTGAGGGCCTGTCGGTCCGTGCGGACCTTGAAGGCCCTGGAGTCCGGTCGGTCCGGCTGGGCCTTGAGGACCTGGAACGCCTGTTGGCCCGGTCTGTCCGGCCTGACCTTGGAGCCCGGTTGATCCGGCTGGGCCTTGAGGGCCGATGGGTCCTGTCGGACCTGCAGGTCCTGTCGGTCCTGCAGGTCCAGGCGTAAGTACAGTAGAGTTGATTGATTCTGATAACGCCTGAAAATTGGCGTTCACCTCTTCCGGCTTCATAATGGCGCCAGGGGCAAAGGTATGTGGTACAGTCGCACTATATGCGCGAGACGATATTCCGAGCGAAACAACGGCCATGAATACCGTAACGACATAAACTGGGAAGCGGTTTCCCTTAGAACATTCTTTCATATCGTTTCTCCTGAAGTAAGTTTCCAATGAGGCCGAAAGACTCCTTCGCAGTCTAACCGACTTTCCCATGCCCTGGCGAACCTTAGTTAAAAGAATCCATATCGCTAATAATGGAGCGGATGTATATCATATCTTATGTGGAACGTCAACCCCAATGTCGGACACATCATCACGGACAAGGGGATACCCCAGTTTAAAGAGATCGATGGATTTAAGTGCGAGCTCCTTTCAAACCGAGGCACCAAGGTCTGGCCCTGCTTTGTCAGTCCGGATCTCATGCTGGTGAACTGGTACCGCTGCCGATTCATGGCAACGCGGCAAATTACAGATTCCGATATTAACAAGTTCATGGAAAAGCTCAATGAGAACTACTGGTGGTCGGCGGTTCAGAAGCTCTGGAATTACGGCGGTGAGCCCGGATACAGCAAGGCCTACTGATAAATAGGGCCTGACCCGACTGAAAGATTTGGCGGGCGAAGACGATGAAGAAAGCGGCCATTCAAAATGCTATGGGTACTTTAAATCAGGGCAGCATAGTGTAACGTTTCAGGAAAACAGATACAAAATGTCATTTCGAAGCGAAGCGAGAAATCT
>CAYJWQ010000015.1:0-31484 GCA_964373895.1 uncultured Nitrospirota bacterium | reverse complement strand
ATCAGTCAAAAGATAACAATGGCGATTCCCATGCAATACCATCCAAACGGCCTTAACGTGATCTGACCCAAGAACTTTATAAAAGTCCGAATGGCGACCATGGCAGATTAGGAAAGAGATGCCCAATCCGATTTAAAAAGTCAAATAAATCGGATCGACCTAAGAACCCCCCCCCTCCCCCACACGCGCTGTGCGCACTCTGTATAAACGGTCTTATGTACAGACAATAATGAGACCGTTTATATATGGACTCCCCCCGGTTTGCAAGGGGTATTTCTGTGTTTGGAAACGAAGGTCTGATTGCTCTCATATACTCGGTTTTTGTGTGAACCTGTAGGTTTTGCCCTGATGACATCCGCGCATGTTTCGCTGCCAACCCGACTGCCGCAACGTTGTTCCCTCGTCCCTCCCTCATGCTCTCTGCCCATCGACTCTTCCGGTCCCCCTTCCGAGACGTCGTACCCAAAACCGCTCTCGCCCCGTGTATCAACATCGTTCGAAAGTAAACATCTCCTCTCTTGCTGATCTGGCCCAGCTTCGTCTCCCCTCCACTGGAACACTGCCTCTGGGGGGGCAGTATAAAATCCATTTCGATCCGATGGAAGCGATTTTGTTTTCAAAAGTTGGTGTAAAACTGGCAGGAGGGGATCTCTACTCATTTCTTTCTTGGGTGTTCTTGGGTGGGATTGACATGTTTGTTTTTATATTTTATGATGGGTCTTGATCTTTAAAGAAAGGTCTTTATGATGACGTCTTTATCGCCTTCTCCGTATCTTCCCATCCTTGTTTTTATCGCGGTCGCCCTTGGGTTTGGCGTGGTCACCATTTTGATGGGATATCTCGTCCGCCCCAGAAAACCTTACAGAGAAAAGCTCTTTCCCTATGAAAGCGGGATCCATCCTTTGACAGATGCGCGACAGATGTTCCCGCTTCGATATTATTTGATCGCGATGCTTTTTGTGGTTTTTGATATCGAGGTGGTCTTCCTCTACCCATGGGCCGTTGTGTTCAGCAAGTTAGGTCTTTATGCGTTGGTCTCCATGGCTGTTTTTCTTTCGATCTTGTTGGTTGGCTATTTTTACGCCTGGAAGAAGGGGGCATTGGAATGGGATTGATGGATCGGCAGTTTGAATCGAACATTGTGACCACCTCGCTCGATTCGGTGGTGAATTGGGCCCGGAAATCGGCCCTATGGCCGATGACGTTTGGGCTTGCCTGTTGCGCCATTGAAATGATCGCCTCTGTATCGTCCCGGTATGATATTGACCGGTTTGGGGCTGGCGTTTTTCGCGCTTCTCCGAGACAGTCGGACCTCATGATTGTGGCCGGCACGGTCTGTCGGAAAATGGCGCCGGTCATTCGGAGAATTTACGATCAGATGCCCGAACCGCGTTATGTGATTTCCATGGGTTCCTGCGCCACATCGGGAAACATCTATAACAGCTACAGCGTGGTGCAGGGGGTAGATCGGTTTGTTCCCGTGGATATTTATGTGCCTGGTTGCCCACCGCGTCCCGAGGCCCTTTTTGCCGGCATCTTACGGCTTCAGGAAAAAATCATGCGCGAGAAAGTATTTACGGCCTAGGTGGACCACACTCCTTCCCATGATCTCTTTTAAGTGAATCATGCACCCCATCGAAAAGAAAATTCGCTGGTCGCATCCTGAACTGTTGCTGACGGCAACGGAGGCCTTTGGCGAGCTGACCCTCGTAACGAAACGAGAGGGAATTGTGGATGTCTGCCGATTTCTTCATGATGATCCCGATCTGGACTTCGATCACATCACCGACATTTGTTCGGTTGATTTTCCCAATGAAACTCCCCGCTTTGAAGTGGTCTATCATTTTTATTCCATTCGCAAGAAACACCGTATTCGAATTAAGGCGCGCGTTCCGGAAGAAGATTGCGCCATTGACACCGTCACCGGTATCTGGCAGGGAGCGAATTTTCTGGAACGAGAGACCTATGACATGATGGGGATTCGGTTCAACCATCACCCCGACTTGCGGCGGATTTTGATGACCGAAGATTATGATGAAGGGTTCCCTCTAAGGAAAGACTTTCCGGTCGAAGGAAAGGGGTGGCGTGACAGCTTTAATTTTATTCAGGAAGGAAAATAACGATGGGCGATGAGGGCAAAGCGCTCAATCCGGTTTCTATCGAGGAAGACGATTTCGATCTCGATGAGGATGTAACCCCACAGAGGGGACAGAAGCGGATCGAGGAGATGCTCCTGAACATGGGCCCGCAGCATCCCGCGACCCATGGGGTCTTGCGTGTGGTCTTAGAGTTAGAGGGGGAGATCATCGTTAAAGCCACGCCGCATCTTGGCTATCTTCACCGCGGTGTTGAGAAGCTTTCCGAGAATGCGACCTATACCCAGATCATCCCCCTGACCGACCGGCTTGATTACGTCTGCTCCATGACCAACAATTTTGCCTTCGTGAGGGCCGTTGAAAAACTTCTTCAGGTAAAAATACCGGAGCGGGCTGAATACATCCGAACCCTCGTCGCGGAAATGATGCGGATTTCAGGGCATCTTTTCTGGCTCGGCACGCAGGCCCTTGATATCGGCGCGATGACGGTCTTCTTCTACACGTTCCGTGAGCGCGAGGCGCTGCTTGATCTCTTTGAGCTTCTCTGCGGGGCACGCCTGACCATGAGCTATTACCGAATCGGCGGGGTTGACCGAGATCTGACCCCGGAGATTGCCGACCGACTCTATCAGTTCCTTGAGGCCTTCCCGAAAAAAGTGGATGAATATAATACCCTGCTTGAGACCAACCGTATCTGGATCAGCCGAACCAAAGGAATTGCAGTGATCTCTGCCAAAGATGCCGTCAACTTCGGCCTAACCGGCCCTGTCCTGCGGGGTTCCGGGGTCAATTATGATGTACGGAAGGCAGAACCCTACGGGGCCTATGACAAGGTCGAGTGGAATGTCCCGTTGGGGAAGAACGGCGATACGTATGACCGATACTGGATCCGCATCGAAGAGATGCGGCAAAGCGCGCGCATCATCAAACAGTGTCTCGATCGGCTTCCGGCCGGCCCCTATCTGGCCGATCTGCCGATGATTACCTACCCCCCTCGCGATAAGATCATGTCGGACATGGAGAGCCTCATTCACCATTTCATGATTGCCACCCGGGGCTTTGATGTGCCGGCGGGTGAAGTCTATTGCGGCACCGAGGTGCCGAAAGGAGAGCTGGGCTTCTATATTGTCAGTCAGGGAGGCAACAAACCGTATCGCTTCCGGATTCGCCCCCCTTCGTTTATCCATATGGGGGCGTTTGACTATATGGCCCGCGGGTATATGATTGCGGATATCGTCACGATATTTGGGACGTACGACATTGTGATGGGGGAGTGCGACCGATAAGCGATGAGGCTAAAAATCCTATCTGACCACGCAAAATCGACCATTGAAGCGGCGTTTGTAAAATATCCCGACAAGCGCTCTGCCCTGCTCCCCGCGCTCTGGATCGCCCAGGAAGAGGTGGGATATCTTTCAGAGCCGGCCATGATGGATGTGGCCACCTTGTTAGATCTCACGCCCGTTCAAGTCTATGAGGTTGCGACCTTCTATACGATGTACCACCTAAAACCGGTCGGCAAATACCATATTCAGGTTTGCAAAACCCTCTCCTGCGCCTTGATGGGGGCAGGGAGGCTCATCGAACATATAAAAAAACGGCTAGGGATTGAAGTGGGGGAGACAACGGAGGATGGCCTTTTTTCTCTTAAGCTGGTAGAATGCCTCGCTTCATGCGGGAGCGGTCCCATGATGCAGATTAATGACGATTATTATGAGTTCTTAACCCCGGAGAAGGTCGACCGCATCCTGGAGGATTTAAGGAGCGAAGGCAAAAGTTCCCTGGCCTCAATGCCTTTTAGGTTGCCGATGGTGGGAGAGACGGTCTGATGCCGACCTACGAGACGATTTTATTTAAAAATATGGAACGGCCAGGGTATACCGGCAGCCTTGACGATTATAGAAAGGCCGGAGGTTACACCGCGTTCGAGAAGGTTTTAAAAGAGATGCAACCTGCCGGGCTGATTGATCTTGTAAAGAAATCGGGATTGCGCGGGAGGGGGGGGGCCGGTTTTCCCACCGGTCTGAAATGGTCTTTCATACCGAAAGACCACCCGGGTCCCCGCTATCTCTGTTGCAACGCCGATGAAAGCGAGCCGGGGACATTTAAAGACCGCCAGCTTATTGAAAATGATCCGCACCAGATGCTGGAGGGAATCGGGATCGCCTCCTATGCGATCGGCGCCCATGTTGCCTATATTTATATCCGTGGTGAGTTTACGCTCGGCGCAAAGATCCTAAAGAGGGCGCTCGACGCGGCCTACCAGGCCCGCCTTTTTGGGAAAAATATTTTCGGGAGCGGTTTCGATTTAGAGGTCGTCCTTCATCGAGGGGCAGGGGCCTACATCTGCGGCGAAGAGACGGCCCTGCTTGAGTCGATTGAAGGAAAACGGGGAAAACCGAGGACGAAACCCCCGTTTCCCGCGATCCACGGTCTCTATCAGGAGCCGACGGTGGTCAACAATGTGGAGACCCTGGCAAACCTTCCCTACATTGTTAATCGCGGTCCGGAATGGTACGCCTCGTATGGAACCGCCAAGAGCCCGGGCATGAGAATCTTCTCCGTCAGCGGCCATGTGAAGCGGCCCGGCAATTACGAAGTCCCGCTCGGAATCACCCTGCGTGAGATGATTTATGAGCATGCCGGTGGCATTCGAAATGACAAGCAGTTAAAGGCCATTATCCCTGGAGGGGCTTCCGCGGCCTTCCTAACACCGGCCCATTTGGATGTTCGGATGGACTTTGAATCGATTGCCCAGGCCGGCTCCATGCTGGGATCGGGGGGCGTGACGGTGATGGATGAAGATACCTGTATGGTCTGGGCCGCCATCAACCTCCTTGAGTTTTTTGAACATGAATCGTGCGGGAAGTGCACCCCCTGTCGCGAGGGGAGCGCCTGGCTTCTGAAAATACTCAGGCGAATCGAGACCGGTCAGGGCAAGATGGCGGACCTGGGCCTTCTGGTAACCCTTTCAAAGCGGATTGAGGGGATGACCGTCTGCGCCTTTGGAGACGCGGAGATCGCGCCGATTCTCTCAACGCTTAAGCATTTCAAAGGAGAGTATGAAGAGCATATTCAGAAACGGCAATGTCCGTTTCAATCAAATGTCGCGCTGGTCATGGCGCATTAAGCGAGAAATGCGTCTTGCCGTAACCTCTTTAAAGAGTAAGTTCTAATGGGAATGTTTGGGGAGTCTCCAGGGGGTCTCGTATGAGCGAAAGGGTCAAGCTCACATTCAATGGCATCGAGATTGAGGTCGAACAGGGAACCTACTTAATCGAGGCGGCAAAGAAGGCGGGGGCGGAGATTCCCCATTTCTGCTATCATCCCAAATTGAAATATGACGCCAATTGCCGGATGTGCATTGTTGAGATTGAAAAAATGCCAAAGCTGCAGACCTCCTGCAGCACCCTGGCTTCCCAAGGGATGGTGGTTCGGTCCGATACCGCTCGTGTGAAAGAGGCGCAAGAAGGGGTGATGGCGTTTATTTTGGGAAACCACCCCTTAGACTGTCCTGAATGCGACCAGGGGGGAGAATGTCAGCTTCAGGATTTTGCCCACCAGCATTCGCCGACGATCAGCCGGTTTGCGGAAGAGAAGCGCGTTTTTCAGAAAGAATATTTCGGACCTCTGATCGAAAAAGAGATGAATCGGTGCGTCTCCTGCCTTCGATGTGTCCGATATTGCGATGAGGTCCTGGATGTCAACGCCCTCGGCTCGATTGACCGTGGCACGATGACAGAGATCGGGGGGTTTGCCCATCATGAGCTCGATTGCGAGTTTTGCGGCGGGTGCATCCAGATTTGCCCCGTCGGCGCGCTGACCAGCCGTCTGTCCATGTATCACTATCGCCCCTGGCAGGTGAAAAAGACCGAGACGGTCTGCAACTATTGCGGCGATGGCTGTCAGTTGACGTTGGAGACGATTGACAACAATGTCATTCGGGTCAGTTCCGAACTGGGGATAGGAAGAAACGAGGGCGATCTTTGCGCCCGCGGGTTCTTTGGGTATGGACATATCAACAACGAACGGCGGCTCATGCGGCCCCTCATCCGAAAGCCCCAATTGAGTGGACAGGGATTTGAGGTTACCTGGGAGATGGCGATTGACAAAGCGGTTGCCGGCTTAAGCGATGTCGTCGCCCGGCATGGTCCAAAGGCGGTAGGGGGGCTGATATCAGCCCGTTTAACCAATGAAGAAATCTATCTTTTCCAGAAGTTGATGCGGCAAGTCATCGGCACGCCTCATATTGACAGCTCCGCCCGTTATGGGCATATCAATGCGATTCGCGGTCTGCACGACGTTTTCGGAACAAGCCATCTGGCAAAATACGAGGATATTATCCATGCGGATGTCTTGCTGGCCTTTGCCGGCGAAATGACGGAGACGAATCCGATCGTCGGCCTAAAGGTGAAGGAGGCCGTGCGGCGGAACGGGGCTACGCTTATTTGTGTGGACGCCTATAATAGCCAGAGCGATGCGTATCGAAGTCATCTTCCGCGCCTTGCAAAATGCCACCTTCAGGTAAAGATGGGAACCGAGGGGGCCGCTATTCTTGGGTTGCTTAAGGCCTTGTTGGAAGGGCCGACTCCCCCGAATGCACCCTTGCTTGCCGAGAAGGTAAAAGGGGCGGTCTCGGCCATATCCTTTGAGCAGATCGAGGCGGTGACCAGTGTCCCCGCAACGACGTTTAAGGAAGCGGCAACGCTTTATGCGAATGCCAAAAAAGGGGTGCTACTCTTTGGCAGGGCGATCACGCGAAATAAGAACGGATACGAAAATGTATGCCGTCTTTCCGAACTTGCCATTTTGTCAGGTCAGGTTGGGAAATCAGGCGCCGGACTCCTTGCCCTGGCGGAGGAGAACAATGAGCAGGGGGCCGTGGAGATGGGGGGAGTAACGGAGTATCTCCCCGGGCTGGTTCCGGTCAGTGAGAAAGGATATACCCTTACCGAAATGATGGATGCCGCCGAGGCGGGAGAAATCAAGGCCCTCTATCTGGTGGGGGAAAACCCGCTTCGTTCGCTGCCGCAGAAGGGGGTGGAAGAGACGCTAAGGAGGCTTGATCTCCTGATTTGCCAGGATCTTTTCCCAACGGAGACGGGATCAATGGCCCATATCCTCCTGCCGGCCGCATCTTTTGCAGAAAAAGAAGGTCGGTTTACCAATCAGGAGGGGGAGACACAGAAGATCAGATCGGCCATTCTTCCAGTCGGAAACGCAAAACCAGACTGGAAGATATTTTCCCTGATCGCCCAAAAAATGGGCCGCGCCGATTGCGCTTATAAGACGGCCGATGAGATATGGAAAGAAGCGGTTGCCGCTATGCCGAAAGGCTGGCCTTCATCAGATCAGATCGAATCCAAAATTGCCGCGTATTCCCAAAAAGAGAGGAAAGGATATGACCTTCCGGCGCCGGTTGCAGCCGCAGGTGCAGCCAATGGATCGTTTGATCTCCAAGTCGGACAACTCCTCTTTCATTCCGGTCGGATGTCAACCTATGCGGATGGGCTTAACCTCCTCTTCCCAAAAGAGGCGCTTTTAATGAACCCGGACGATGCGGAAAAATTGGGGATTCAGGAAGGAGAGGTTGTTTTAATCTCGTCAGGGGACGAGGGAGATGCTGATCTGGACGTTCCCGTAAAGTTCAGCAGAAAGCTATCTTCGGGAACCCTCTTTTTCCCGGAACATTTTGGCCTGCAAATCCGACGGCTTCTCTCTTTTTCGTTAGATCCAGATACGAATGTGCCCTATATAGACCATGGAAAGGTTATCCTAAAGAAGGTGCCGGTTCCGGTTCTATGCCGACTATAAGGGTGTGCGGGTAATAGAGGTGTGTGGATAAATGGATATCGTTTTTAAGATATTTGTTATTTTGGTTCAGATTGGAGTGGTCATGGGGGTGGTGTTGCTCCATGTGGCCTATCTTACGTATCTTGAGAGAAAAATTTTAGGAGACATGCAGGATCGGATGGGGCCGATGGAGGTCGGATATCATGGTCTTCTTCAACCGATTGCCGATGGTCTAAAGCTCTTCTTTAAGGAGGATATTATCCCCACGGGCGCCAACGCCTTAATTTTTACGGCGGCGCCCATCTTGGTATTGGTGCCGGCCTTGATCGGTTTTGCCGTTGTCCCGTTTGGAAGAGATTCGCTGCAGATTGGCCCGTTAACATTAAGACCGATTATAACGGACATCAATATCGGCATCCTCTATATCCTCGCTTTTGCCTCCTTAGGGGCGTATGGGGTGCTCCTGGGGGGATGGGCCTCCAATAGCAAGTATTCCCTCTTAGGGGGGCTTCGGTCGGCGGCCCAGGTCATCAGTTATGAACTTCCCCTTGGACTGGCGCTGGTAGGGCCGATTCTTTTATCGGAGTCGCTCTCGATGGTCAAGATGACGTCCGCGCAAGCGGGAGGCATCTTACACTGGTTTATACTGGTTCAGCCGGTCGCTTTTGTTATCTATCTTATTTGTGCGATTGCCGAGACCAACCGCATCCCTTTTGACCTTCCGGAGGCGGAAAGCGAACTGGTAGCCGGTTTCTTCACTGAATATTCAGGAATGCGTTTTGCGTTCTTCTTCCTTGCCGAGTATGCCAATATGATTCTGGTCTCCTGTGTTGCGACGGTTGCTTTTTTGGGGGGCTGGCACGCGCCGCATCCGTCTCTGGAATTTATCCCCCCGATTGTCTGGTTTCTGGCCAAGGTCTATTGCTTTCTCTTTTTCTATATCTGGATCCGGGCGACACTTCCGAGACTTCGCTTTGATCAGTTAATGGCGTTTAACTGGAAGATCATGCTCCCATTGGCCTTGGCCAATGTCCTGGTGACAGCGACTGTATTTTATTTTATTAATCAGTAGGGTCTTCCATGCGGGGCGCGGCAAATTTATTGAAAACGGTTTTCTTCTCTGAAATCGTCAAAGGGCTTGCCTTGACCTTTCGACATATTTTCGTCAAGCCGATTACAACGCAGTATCCCCATCAGAAACGGAATCTGCCCGATGGCTATCGGGGGGTCATCGTCCATCTTCGCTACGACGATGGGAGCGAAAAATGCGTCGGCTGTGCCCTCTGTGAAGCGGCCTGTCCCTCCCACTGCATCACCGTGGTATCGGGAGAGGATCCACTTCTGCCGCAGCGGCGCATCGCGAAGGAGTATATCCTCGATGTGACCAAGTGCGTCTTCTGCGGATTCTGCGTGCAGGCCTGTCCGGTGGACGCCCTGGCGGCGAGCAAGGAATATGAAATGGCCACCGACAACAAACGCAATCTCATCATGAACAAAGAATTTATGCTGGCCCTGGGCGATCAATATTTTCCAGATCGGCCCAGGCGTCCGAAACCCTATCTGGAAGCAAGGCTTGCCTTTTTTAACAAAATGAAAGAGGCCGCGTTCCCCACCGCAAAATCAGGGCCTCTCTTGTGACCGAGCAGCTTCTCTTCTTTTATTTTGCGGGAATGACGCTGGCAAGCGCCGTCGCGGCAGTTGCCTCCCGAAGTTTGATTTATAGCGCCTTATCCCTCCTGGTCACATTCATCCATATTGCCGGAATTTATATCCTGCTGAACGCCGAATTCATTGCCGCCGTTCAGATCATCGTCTACGCGGGTGCCATCCTGGTGCTTTATCTGTTTGTGTTGATGCTTTTTAATCCAAAAGTGGAGGAGCGTTATTTACACCGGCAATTTCCTGTCGGTATCTTTCTGGGCCTGGTCATTCTGGGAATGATGGCCTTGTCGGTCTTTCGATCGGAAATCATTGGGCAGAAGGGGACCTTCACCCCCGAGGTGGCACAATCGATGGGACATACGCAGTCGATCGGTCAGGCGCTTTATTCCGACTTTATCCTTCCCTTTGAAGTCGCCTCGCTCATCTTGTTGGTCGCCATGCTGGGGGCGATCATCCTGGCAGGCAGAAGAGGAAAGGCGCGAAGGAAGACGGCAGTGGGGTTGGAGAGTCCCTCCAGCGAGGAGTCAAGGCGTCGTGATGAGGTGATGGTCTAATGGTTCCGCTGGAGTGGTATCTGATGCTCGGATTTGGCCTTTTTGCGGTTGGCGTCACGGGGGTTTTGGTGCGCCGTAATATTATTATGGTGCTTCTTTCCATCGAGCTGATTTTAAATTCAGCCAATATTACCTTTGTCGCTTACGCCTACCATCTTCATTCCATTACCGGTCAGATTATGGTTTTCTTTATCTTAACGATGGCGGCGGCGGAGGTGGCCTTAGGATTGGCCCTGGTGATTGCGCTTTACCGCGTTCGATCCGTTTTAAATGTGGATGAGCTGAATTTACTGAAATGGTAATGGAATCGATTAAGCCGCTTTTGGCGGTGGCGGTCTCCCTGGTGGGGACTGCGCTGATTTTTCTCACGAGGGAGAATCGCAACGTTCGAGAGGGATGTTCCCTTGTCACCGCAACTCTTAAATTCTTTATTGTGCTCTCCATGATCCCTGCGATTCTAGGCGGCCACACCCTTCATTACACCCTTTTCCCGTTTCTTCCGGAGGTGTCGATTGCGTTTCGCGTGGATGCCCTGGGGCTTTTGTTTGCCACGGTTGCATCCTTTTTATGGATTGTGACCACCGTTTACTCCATCGGCTATATGCGTCCGGAGCTCTCCGGGCTCCTGCAGCAGAAGCAGGAAGGGGCTTTGCTGTCTCCCTTAAAGGAACATGCCCAAACGCGCTACTACTCCTGTTTTGCCATCACCCTGTCGGCGACGATGGGGGTGGCATTTTCAGCGAACCTGGTAACGATGTATCTTTTTTATGAGATTCTGACGATTGTGACCTATCCGTTGGTCGCCCATAAAGAGACCGAGGAAGACTATGCCGGCGCGAACAAATATCTCTTCTACCTCCTGGGAACCTCAAAGGCGTTTTTGCTGGTTGCCATTATTCTGACCTATGTCCTTTCCGGTTCTCTGACGTTTAAGCCGAACGGTCTCTTTCCCGACGGGGTCAATCAAACGGCCCTGGCCGTCACCTATTTTCTCTTTCTTTTCGGAATTGGAAAGGCGGCGATTATGCCGCTTCACGCCTGGCTTCCGGCCGCGATGGTGGCCCCCACACCGGTTTCCGCCCTTCTTCACGCGGTTGCGATTGTAAATTCCGGTGTTTTCTGCGTGCTTAGAGTGATCTTTAACGTCTTTGGGGGGGAGTTGATGAAGGCCTTACACCTTGGGATGATCACGGCGATTTTGGTCTCCTTCACGATTATCATGGCATCGGTCTATGCTTTAACCCGTGACAATCTCAAGGCCCGTCTCGCATATTCCACGGTCAGCCAGCTCTCTTATATTATCCTGGGAGGGGCACTTCTTACGCCCAATAGCATGATAGGGGGAATCGCCCATATTGCCAACCACGCCTTCTCCAAGATCACCCTTTTCTTCTGCGCCGGCTCTATCTATGTGGCCACCCATAAGACACTGATCTCCCAAATGAACGGCATCGCGCGACAGATGCCATGGACGATGGCGGCATTCTCTATCGGCGCGCTAAGCATGATTGGCGTCCCGCCGATGGCGGGGTTTGTCACTAAGTGGCATCTGGCGATTGGCGCGATCGAGGCCAAAGAGTTTGCCTTTCTTGCGATTTTGCTTGCGAGCACCCTTTTAAATGCCGGCTATTTCCTCCCGATTATTTACAAGGCCTATTTTGAGGCCCCGGAAGAGGCGACCTCTCACGATAAGTTCAGGCATAAAGGCCGCGTAAAAGAGGTCTCCTATTTTATCTCCATTCCACTGCTTTTAACCGCCGTGATTTCTGTGGTCCTGGGGCTTTATCCCGATCTTCTTATGGGATTCATTCGACAGGTGATCTGATGCGTCTCACAAAATATTTAGAGGATCCACAGAAAATCTCCCATCTTAAAAAGGGAAGTTTTGTCGTTTTGGCCCTGTTGGTGCTGGCCGATCTGCTGGTTCCCAGAGACCATGCCCTCTTTCCCTGGGATTTCATTGCTGGGTTTCATGCCGGCTATGGACTGCTGGCAACGATTGTGATTATTGTTGTCTCCAAATTCATTGGGCACCTTTTTTTGATGAAGCGGGAAGATTATTACGATAAGTGATGAGGAGATGATGCTTCAACTATCCTGGCTCATTCCCCTTTTTCCCGCCATCGGTGCGATTATCAATGGCCTTTGGGGCCGAACAGTAACACGCGATCGGGCCCATCTTGTCGGCGTGGGGAGTGTTTCGGCCTCTTTCTTACTTTCCTGCGCCGCTTTTTATGCGATTGCCACTGGAACGCCCGCCACGACGATTACCTTGTATGACTGGATTAGCGTCGGGAAATTTCATGTCAATGTGGCCTTCCTGATCGATCCCCTGACCGCCATTATGTTGCTGGTGGTCACCGGTGTCGGGCTCCTGGTCCATATCTACTCCATCGGATATATGCATGGGGATGAGGGGTATCCTCGGTTTTATTGCTACCTCAATCTCTTCATGTTTTCGATGTTGATCTTGATTATGGCCGATAATTATCTCTTGATGTTCGTCGGCTGGGAAGGGGTGGGGCTGTGTTCTTATTTATTGATTGGCTATTGGTATAAGCGCAAGTCGGCCACCACGGCCGGCAATAAGGCGTTTATCGTAAACCGAATCGGCGATGCGGGGTTCCTCCTCGGAATCTTTACCCTGTTTGCGACCTATGGAAGCCTTCGCTATATTGATATCTTTCCAAACGCAACCGTGGCGACCCAGGCGACTGCCACAGCGATTAGCCTTTTTCTTTTTGTCGGTGCGATGGGAAAATCTGCCCAGATTCCACTTTATGTCTGGCTTCCGGATGCCATGGAAGGCCCCACCCCCGTGTCGGCCTTAATCCATGCGGCCACAATGGTAACGGCCGGTGTTTATATGATTGTCCGCTCCAATGCCATTTATGCCCTCGCCCCCTTTTCGTCGGAGGTGGTGGCGATCGTTGGGGCGATCACCGCGATCTTCGCCGCATCAATTGGCTTAGTTCAAAACGATATTAAACGGGTGCTGGCCTATTCCACGGTAAGCCAATTGGGCTATATGGTGATGGCGTGCGGCGTGGGGGCGTATATCTCCGGGATCTTTCATCTATTCACACATGCCTTTTTTAAAGGGCTCCTCTTCCTGGGGGCCGGAAGCGTGATCCATGCCCTCTCCGGAGAGCAGGACATGAGAAAGATGGGCGGGTTGTCGCAAAAAATTCCCGTCACCTGTAAAACCATTGCCATCGGCACCATTGCCATTGCCGGCATCCCTCCCTTTGCCGGTTTTTTCAGCAAAGATGAGATTCTGGCTTCTGCCTTTTCTCACGGGCATTACCTCCTCTGGGGGATGGGGCTGATCACCGCATGTATGACCTCTTTTTATATGTTTCGACTCCTCTTTCTGACATTCTTCGGCGTTTCCCGCGTCGATCATGAGGTCGCGCATCACATCCATGAATCTCCGTCCACCATGACAACCCCTCTGATCATCCTGGCCGGATTTTCCGTTGTGATCGGTTTTGTGGTCGGCTTTCCTCCGGGGTCAGGCCTGATCCATCACTTTCTATCCCCGATTGCCCCTAAGGGAGACCACCATCTCACCTTAGGGGTTGAACTTTCGTTAATGGGCCTATCCGTCGCCGCGGCGCTCCTTGGCCTTCTGCTCGCCTATCTTTTTTATTTAAAGAATCCAGAGCTGCCGAAGAGGCTGGCCCTGGGGACCCAGGGGTTCTATCAAGCCCTGCTTAACAAATATTGGGTCGATGAGATTTATGACGCCCTGATCATCCGGCCGTCCTTGACCTTGTCTCATTTTCTTTGGAATTTTGATCAGCGGGTGGTAGATGGCGTCGTAAATGGCGCCGGATGGGTTACCCTTCTTGAGTCCCGGGTCTCGGAGATATTTGATTGCTACGCGGTGGATGGGGTGGTTAATAGCCTATCCAATGGGCTTAATTTCTGGGCCCGGCTTTTAAGAAGGCTTCAAACCGGCGCGATTCAAAATTATATTCTTGGCATGGTGGTGGGCATTGTTGTCCTGGTCCTGGTCTTTGCGCTATAACAGGTTGTCGATCATCCAAGGTTTTGCAAGGTTTTGGCAAGTTTTTCAGTAATCGGTTAAGTTTCATTGGGAGGTGTTATGTCGAATGTCTACGGTTTTCCCCTTCTGTCGCTGATTGCGTATGTTCCGCTCATCGGCGCGGTTATCCTTTTATTTATGAAAAAAGAGGATTCTAAGGCGATCATGCATGCCGCCTTTGGTATCTCCATCGTCTCCCTGCTCCTCTCCCTGCTCCTCCTGCCGCGTTTTGATTCTTCCCATGCCGAGATGCAGTTTGTGGAACAGGCAAGCTGGATTCCAACCCTGGGGGTCGAATACTTTTTCGGGATTGATGGCATCAGCCTCCTGCTTATTTTGATGACGACCATCCTCTCCCCCATTGCCGTTCTTTCCTCCTTCACCGCCATAAAAGAAAGGGTGAAAGAGTACTACGTCTCCCTCCTTCTTCTGGAAACCGGCATGCTGGGGGTCTTTATGGCGATGGATCTCTTCCTCTTTTATATCTTTTGGGAGGTCATGCTCGTTCCGATGTACTTCCTGATCGGTATCTGGGGAGGGGGAAGACGGCTCTACTCTGCGATTAAATTCTTTCTCTATACCCTTTTTGGAAGTCTTTTTATGCTACTGGCGATTTTGGCCCTCTATTTTCTTAACCAAAATCCGGAATATGGATCAGGCCAAGTCACGTTTAATCTCCTGGAACTTTATAAAATGAGGCTCCCTTTGTGGCCTTTTCAGGGCTGGCTTTTTCTTGCCTTCTTTCTGGGCTTTGCCATCAAGGTGCCGATGTTTCCGTTTCACACCTGGCTTCCCGACGCCCATACCGACGCGCCGACGGCAGGAAGCGTTTTGTTGGCGGGGGTCTTGTTGAAGATGGGAACGTACGGTTTTCTCCGCTTCTGTCTCCCCCTCTTTCCCGCGGCAAGCCATTACTTTGTGCCATTGATGGCTGGACTCTCTATTGTGGGCATTGTCTATGGGGCCCTGGTCGCCATGGCGCAAAAAGATGTGAAGCGGTTGGTGGCCTATTCGTCGGTGAGCCACCTGGGGTTTGTGATGTTGGGGATGTTTGCCCTAAATCCCCAGGGAATTACGGGGTCGGTTCTACAAATGATCAATCACGGCATCTCCACCGGGGCCCTCTTTTTGCTTGTGGGCATGATCTACGAGCGGCGTCATACGCGCATGATTGCGGACTTCGGCGGACTCTCCTCTCGGATGCCTGTTTTTGCGGCGGTCTTCGCCGTCACCATGTTCTCATCGATTGGCCTTCCTGGCTTAAACGGGTTTATCGGAGAATTTCTTATTCTGGTGGGGGCATTTCAATATAATAAGGTGTATGCGGGTATTGCCTTGATCGGGATTATTCTGGGGGCGGCGTATATGCTCTGGCTTTTTCAAAGAATGATGTTTGGGGAATTAGATAAGCCGGAGAACCAGGCGCTTTCCGATATGAACCGCCGCGAGGTTGCCTATATGGTTCCTCTGATCATCTTTATGTTCTGGATCGGGCTCTACCCAAAACCGTTTATCCGCATCATAGAACCGGCTGTCCAGCGGGTGGTTCAGAAGGTCAGCCCAGGCTCGGATCAAAAAAACATGATGGCAAAGTTTACCGAGACGCCGGTCGAAACAGGGGTGCCCCATCCGGCAACGGCAGCGTTGCCGATCTCTCAAGGGGGAAAATAGTTGGAGACGGCGTCACTGCTTGTAATTTTACCTGAATCAATCTTAGCGCTTCTTGCATGTCTTCTCTTTGTCATCGAGCCGTTTGTTCGCAAAGAGAACAAAGCAGTGATGGGCTACTTCTCCGTTTTTTCCCTGTTCTGCTCCGCCCTCTCTTTGATCCCGCTTTGCGGCAGAGAAATGACGGCCTTTTCGGGCATGATTGTTTTAGATGATTACGCCATTTTTTTTAAGGCGCTTTTTCTTTCCATCTCCGCCCTGGTGATATGTATTTCCATTCGGTATATCCAGATTGAGAAAATCAACCTGGGGGAATATTATGGCCTGATCCTGTTTGCGACCGTTGGGATGATGTTGATGCCGGCGGCCACCGATCTCCTCCTTTTTTATCTTTCGCTCGAATTGATGTCGGTGTCCTTTTACGTCTTGATTGCGTTTATGCGGAGGGATGTCAAATCGGTGGAATCCGGCATTAAGTATTTCCTGACGGGGGTCTTCACTTCCGGGCTCATTCTATACGGGATTGCGTTTCTGTATGGCCTCTCTGGCACAACCCATTTCGGTTCGATCATGGCTTATCTTTCCAGTCAGGAGATTATGAACAGCCCCATGCTCCTCTTTGCGATCATCCTTTTGGTAGCAGGCTTTGGATTTAAGATTGCGGCCGTTCCATTCCATATGTGGGCGCCGGATGTGTATGAAGGGGCGCCGACGCCGATTACGGCGTATCTGTCAACGGGCTCGAAGGTGGCGGCCTTTTCGGCCATGTTGCGTCTTTTCATGACCGGTCTGGAATTTAGTTATGGGACATGGGGAAGGATATTGTGGCTCGTTGCCGTGATGACCATGACCATTGGAAATGTCGTTGCGCTGGTTCAAACCAATTTCAAGCGACTGCTCGCCTATTCCTCGATTGCCCATTCAGGATACATCTTAATCGGCCTGATTGCGGCCTCTGAAACCGGCCTGGCGGCGGTGCTGATCTATACGGTTGCCTATGCGTTGATGACCTTGGGGGCGTTTACCATCGTGATCCTCCTTTGCAAATCGAATCTACGGGGGGAGGAGATCAGCGACTTTAAGGGATTGGCCAAAACCCATCCTGCGGTGGCAGCCTCCTTTGTCCTTTTTGCCCTCTCGTTGGTGGGTATTCCCCCCACGGCAGGATTTATTGGCAAGTTATTCCTGTTTAATGCGGCCATCCAAGGGGAGTTTTATTGGCTGGCGGTGATTGGCGTCCTCAACAGCGTCGTTTCACTCTATTACTACTTTAAGATCGTTATCGCCATGTACATGCAGGAACCCCAAGACGCCATGCCGCTTTCTTTCTCTCCGGCCCTAACCCTGGCCCTCTTGATTATCTCCTCCGCAACGCTCCTGATTGGCCTCTACCCGGAGCCGCTGATTAAGGCTGCCCTCCAATCGGTGCAATCGGTTCTTTAGCCCGCTGCTAAAAAGTCCGTTTAAGTAGGCCGCATCTCTTCGATATTAAAAGGATAGAAATGCACGCCACTATCGAATGCCTTTCAATCGTTCGTTGACCGCATTCAAATCGAACGCCTCGGGGTTGAAGGCGTCTCCGATCCAATCATGCATCGTATCATGCTCCTCATGGTTTGGATCCCGGATCGCCTCCAGGAAATGGGCATAGCCACCCACCGATGTGCAATCCTCCGGCGGGCAGGCGCGCTCTCCCGCAAGGCAGAGGGAATGACGCAGCCCCATTGCGGAGGCCATGACGTTCTCGACAAGGACGTCATGTTGCCATCTTGCGCTAAAATCGTATACGTAGATAAACTTCGTCCCCGTCAATGTGGCGACCTGATACAATTTGGCCGCGTTGTCGCTCTTCATTTCATAGCTGTACTCGGGATGATGTTCTCCAAAATGGAGATTTCCGACGATAAATTCGTATAGACGTCGATTCTCCCACCCGATCGCCGCCTGAAAAATCCGATGAAGCTTATTGAGACTGACGCCGCCCTGGACTTGAATTCTTCTCCAGATCGGCGGCGCAATTCCCTGGAGGGCGATTTTGAGTTGATAGATTGATAGGTGCGTCGGCCCGGACACGCGGTCCCCTCTATACGCCTCTTAGGTGCCACGCCTTCGGTTGGACGAAGGCATAAATCCCATACGTAGACAGGGTGGTGCCGATTCCCGAACGCCCCCGCCCCGACCAGGGAAGCCGTGGGCTAACCCGATCGCAACAGTTCCAGTAGGCGGTGCCCGCCTGGACATCGGCTAAAATCCCCTCCGCGCGCTTTTGATTTTTTGAATAGACAGACGCCGTCAGTCCATATTCTGTGTCATTCATGAGGGCAATCGCCTCTTGATCGTCATGGACTGATTGGATGCCAATCAGAGGCCCAAAGGTCTCTTCCCGCATCACATCCATTGTCTGATTCACATCAATCAGAACGGTCGGTTCGAAAAAGAATCCCGGCCGGTTCATTCTCTTTCCGCCACAGAGGATGCGGGCCCCTTTGTTCTTTGCATCGGATAGCTGTTTCTCCAAAAAGGCAATCTGGGCGCCCCTCGCAAGCGGGCCGATGTAGGTGGCCGTCTCCGTCGGATCCCCAACGGGAAATCCCTTCACCGTTTTTACAAAGGCGGCGAGAAAAGGGTCATAAATATCTCGATGGACATAAATCCGCTCCACCGAACAGCAGCTCTGCCCTGTGTTGTAGAAGGCCCCATCGGCCACGGAGGCCGATGCCGCCTCGATGTCGACATCCTCACAGACATAGACAGGGTCCTTGCCGCCGAGTTCAAGCTGGACTTTTGATAATCGGTCCGCCGCCAATTGCATAATGGCCTTTCCGGTTTTATAAGAACCGGTAAAGAAAATGCCCGAGAATCTGCATTCAAGCAGCGCTGCGCCGACCTTCCCATCTCCGACGACGACGGCAAAAATTCCATCCGGGATGCCTGCCTCATGCAGAAGACGGCCGATGGCAAGGCCGGTCAGCGTGGCATACTCTGAAGGTTTATAGAGGACCGCATTCCCCGTCAGCAAGGCGGGGATAAAGACATTGGCGCCGACAAAGTAGGGATAGTTCCATGCCGAGATATTGGCAATCACCCCTAACGGTTCATGGGCAATCTTCTCTTTGATCCGTTCGGAGGGATGATCCAAAACGATTTCATCGCCGATCAGACGAGAGGTCTCTTTTACAAAAAAATCGATTCGATCGAGCACGCCGGAAAGCTCGTTCTTTGATTGGGAAATCGGTTTTCCAATCTCTAAGGTGAGCGTTTCGGCCAGCGAGTCGGCCTGTTCAACGAGAAGTTCCCGAAACCGGATAATGGCGCAAAGCCGCGCATCTACCGGGGTTTTCGCCCAGGTCTTTTGAAGACGGCAGGCATCTCTAAACTTCTTTAAAATGACGTCGGGCGTATCCTCTTCTAATGTAGTGATCACCTCTTCGTTGGCGGGATTGAGAATGGTAAGCATCGCTACATCGCATCGGAATATATTTTTCTGAAATCTTCAAGGCTGCATGGACGGGGATTACACTGATGGCAGACGTCGCGCACGGCAAGTTCCGAGAGCCGATGAACGGCCTCCCGCGCAACCCCCACATCGGAGAGCCGCTTTGGAATGCCAATCTCCTCTTTCAGTGACGAAAGCCAACGGAGAAATCCCTCTCCCGTTTGATCGGGAAGACCAATCGTCATTGCCATACGTTCAAAACGTTCCGGCGCGGCTGCAAGGTTGAATGGGAGCGCATAATTGATCATGATTCCGTTGGATAGGCCGTGGTGAAGGTTAAAGAGTGTGGAAAGGGGATGGGCGCAGGAATGGGTTATCCCCAGTCCCTTTTGGAAGGCAATCGCCCCCATGATGGAGGCCATCATCATGGCGCCTCGGGCCTGTAGATCGTGTGGCGTTTTCACACAGGGGACAAGGTTTTGCGCCGCTAAGCGTAGCCCTTCTATGGCCATGCCGTCACAAATAGGGTGATACCCCTTCGCCAGGAACGATTCCACGCAGTGGGTTAAGGCATCCATGCCGGTGGCCGCCGTGATTCTCGGCGAGAGGTCCAATGTCAGTTCAGGGTCGGCGAAAACAGCACGCGCCATCAGCCTCGGCGAAAAGATAATTTTTTTAATATGCGTGGTATCATCGGAGATGACCGTGCTTCGCCCCACCTCGCTTCCTGTGCCAGAAGCGGTGGGGAGGGCGACCCAAAAAGGGATGGGGCCGTTGATCGGACGGGCATTTGGCTCCCCATCCTCGTAATCGAATAGATCTCCGGGATGGTGGATCATCAAGGCGATCGCCTTCGCAACATCGAGCGCCGCGCCTCCTCCCAGACCAATAATGCAATCGGCGTGATGGGCGCGGTAGGCATCCACCCCGGCAATGACTTGAGATTTTACCGGATTTCCAAAAACGCCAGAGAAGAGGCCCACTTTCATCCCCGCTGATGAGAGCTCCTTCTGAATTTCTTCGCAAAAGGGGAGAGTTGCGATCCCATGGTCGGTCACAATCAGTGGACGGCGAAATCCTTCTGATTTAAGACAGGGAGACAACGCGGATCGGGCCCCTGGGCCAAAATGAATCAGCGTGGGAAAGTAGAAGATATATGTGGACATCTCGTGATTATCGGCTCTTAGAATCGGTAAGAGGCAACGGGCTAAATAATCTCAAAGTACCGCTTAAGTTCCCAGTTTGTGACGGAATCCTGAAATTGTCTCCATTCCCAGAGACGTGTCGCAACGAAGTGGTCAACGAATTCGTCGCCAAAAAGTTCATGCGCGATTTTAGACTGGGAAAGACGCGTGGTTGCATCGAGCAAGTTGCGAGAGAGCGGAACCCCTCTCTCTTCTTTATAAGCGCTGCCCACAATGGGCTTATCAGACAGTTCGAGCCCTTTTTTAATGCCATAGAGGCCGCTCGCAATGGACGCGGCGATGACAAGATAGGGGTTCACATCGGCCCCGGAGATGCGCACCTCTATGCGCGTCGACTTCGCGCCGCCCATGATGACCCTGAAGGCGGTGGTGCGGTTATCCAAACCCCATGTGGCACGGGTGGGGGCCCAAAAACCTTCCACCAGACGTTTGTAACTGTTTACGTTCGGGGCGAAAAAGGGGAGAATTTCCGGCAGACAGGCCACCTGGCCGGCGAGAAAACTCGTTAGGAGCGGGTTCATTTTCGTGGGGGTGGTGCTGTTATAAAAAAGGTTCTTATCTCCCAATTCGTTCCAGAGGCTTAAATGGAGATGCCCGCTGCATCCTGGGAGCGTTACGTTCCATTTTGCCATGAAACTGGCCATGATGTCATGACGGTAGGCAATCTCCTTGACGGCCGTTTTAAATAGCGTGGCGCGATCGGCGGCCTCCAGGGCGTCCGAAAAAAGAATGGCCGCCTCAAGCACCCCCGGCCCGGTCTCGGTATGAAACCCTTCTAATGGAATTCTGAAATCTTCAAGCTGATCCATCAGCTCGGAAAAGTAGGATGGATGGGCACCGGTTCGAAGAATGGAGTAGCCAAACATCCCAGGGGTGAGCGGTTCCGGTGAGAGATACCCTTTTTCGGCAAGAGACTGCGGCGTCTCCTTAAAATTAAACCACTCAAACTCCATCCCGCATTTTGGCCGAAACCCAGCCTCCTGCGCAGTTGCAATGACCTTTTTAAGGAGCTGTCGAGGACAGAGGGGAAGCGGCGCCCCATTATGATCCTCAAAATCCCCCAGAAAAAACGGGACGCTGGCCTCCCACGGTATTTTTCGATAGGTGGCGAGGTCAAGTTTGACCAGCGCGTCGGGGTAGCCGGTATGCCATCCGGTATATCGGCTATTGTCATAGCAGGCGTCGGATGTGTCCCACCCAAAAACGACATTACAGAGGCCGAAGCCGGAATCCGCAGCGGCCAGAAATTTTTCCCTATGAAGATATTTCCCGCGAAGAACCCCATCGATATCCGTGACGGCGACCTTGATCTTATGAAGGCTGGATCGCCGTATTTCATCGATGACGCGCTGCGTAACGCCTTTATCGTCGGCCATGTTATGGTTTCCTCTCCTTCTGGTCCGAGGCTGGGAGGTCGGCTTTTGTATCTGCGACCGTTGGGACGATGGACCGCTCTTTGGTTAAGACGGACAGGCTCAAGGAGGTTATCATAAAGAGCACAGCCGCAACAACGGTCAACTTGCTTAAAAACGTGGCCGCGCCGCGACTTCCAAAAATGGTCTGGCTTGATCCGCCAAAGGCCGCGCCCATGTCCGCCCCCTTCCCGGCCTGGAGCAGAATGACCCCCACCAGGATCGCACAGACGATAATATGAATGATCACAATCAGCGTATACATTGCATCCCCCTTTTCTAAACCCTCACTCTAAGGAAGGTCCCTTTGTCTATTCGCTTATTTTTGCCGCGCTTCCCAATTGGATCATTTTAGCAAAAACTTCCGGGGAGAGGCTTGATCCCCCCGCCAGAACACCGTTAATATGAGGTTCTTTCATAAAACCTTCTATGTTTTTATCGTTGACACTGCCACCATAGAGAATCCGTGCCGACCTCCCCGCTTGCGACAGGTAGTTGCCTATCTGGAAGTGGACCGCCTCCGCCTCGGAAGGATGCGGGGTAATCCCTGTTCCAATCGCCCAGACCGGCTCATAGGCGATCAGCATTCCAGAGAGATCTCCTAAATCGCGATCGAGGGCCTCGGACAACTGCTGTTCGATCACCCGCCATGTCTTTCCCTCACGCCGCGCCTCCGCCGTCTCCCCAATGCAGAGAATCGGAACTAATCCTTCCTTGAGGGCCGCCCTTATCTTTTTTTTAATTTCGAGATTGGTTTCACCAAAGAGGCTGCGGCGCTCTGAATGGCCAATGATAACATATCGGCAGACCTCCCGGAGCATCCGAGGTGAAATCTCGCCGGTGTACGCCCCTTGCTCTTCAAAATAGAGGTTCTGGGCCGCAAGGTGGATCGGGAGTGGAACCCGTTTCAGGATTTCGGAGACGGC
The DNA here is from genome assembly GCA_964373895.1 of uncultured Nitrospirota bacterium. GTDB lineage: Bacteria > Nitrospirota > Nitrospiria > SBBL01 > SBBT01 > SBBT01. The sequence continues at coordinate 8,681 of CAYJWQ010000015.1, read as the reverse complement.
AGACAGGGAGGTATACGGGGGGGCTATGATCGCCTCCCATGCATCCTGTGGCGGCGGTTGGAACTCCTTTTCAAAGGCATGAAGATAATCGGCCGCCTGCGCAATCGTCTTATACATTTTCCAATTGGCGATAAAGCATGGGATCGGCATACGCCATCCTCACAATTATTCCCGTGCGGGAAGAACCGCTAATCCTGGGAGCTCTTTCCCTTCAAGGAGTTGCAGCGCCGCCCCCCCGCCGGTGGAAATAAAAGAGATATTTTCCGATTCTCCCGCCTTATGAACCGCCAGGGAGGTCTCTCCCCCTCCCACGATGGTCAAGGCATAGGCGTTGGCCACTGCATGCGCCACCGCAGAGGTCCCTCGGGAATAGGCATCCATCTCAAAGACCCCCATCGGACCGTTCCAGAGGATCGTCTTGGCGTTCGCAATCACCTCGGTAAAGAGATGGACGGAAGCCGGGCCAATATCGAGGGCGGTCCATCCTTTTGGAATCTCCAACACAGGAACCAGTTTTGTCTCGGCGCCGGGATCTTTGTTCGGGGCCACCACACAGTCTACCGGAAGGTAGAACTTAATCCCCTGACGGATTGCGTTTTCTCGAATATGCAGCGCGAAGGAGAGCATCGAATCTTCCACAAGGGAGTTTCCAACCTCCACCCCAAAGGCCTTCAAGAATGTGAAGGCCATCCCGCCGCCGATGACGACCTTGTCCACCTTTTTCTCCAGGTTTTCAATAACGCCAATTTTTCCAGAGACCTTCGCCCCTCCCAAAATCGCGACAAACGGTCTGGCGGGATCGGCCACCGCCCCTTCGAGGTAGGAAATCTCTTTCTTCATCAAGAATCCGCACCCCTTTTCCTTAATAAACTGGGCGATACCGGTGACGGAGGCGTGATTGCGATGCGCCGTGCCAAAGGCATCGTTAATGTAAACATCCGCTCCCAACTCGGAAAGCGCCCGCGCGAAGGACTCATCGTTCTTTTCTTCCCCTTCATGAAAACGGAGGTTTTCCAGGAGGAGGACCTCCCCGGGTTTTAGTCGCTCCGCCATCTTCTGTGCCTGGGGGCCGATACAGTCCGGGGCGAAGAAGACCTCTTTCCCGAGAAGGCGGGTCAATCGTTTTGCAACCGGGGCAAGGGAGTAGCGCGGGTCGAAACCTTGCGGGCGGTCCAGGTGAGAGGCGATGATCACCGTGGCCCCTTCATCAATGGCGTAATTGATTGTGGGGAGCGTGGATCGGATCCGGGTATCGTCGGTGATATTTAAATCGTGATCGAGCGGGACATTAAAATCGGCGCGGATAAAAATGCGTTTTCCCTTAATGGGGATATCCTCGATTGTCTTTTTGTGCATGTTCATAAAAACCCCTTCCTCATTATTAGGACGCGCAGCGTTTCACGTTACCGGGTTGTGATATAGAGGATCAGGTCCCTGACACGGCAGGAGTAACCCCATTCGTTGTCATACCAGGCAATCACTTTGGCCATGCGTTGGCCAATCACCTTGGTCAACGTGCCATCCACAATGGAAGAATGGGGGTTTCCATTAAAATCAATCGAGACTAATGGAGCCTCGGTATACTGTAGTATCCCCGCCATCTCTTTTTTGGATGCCTGCGCCAAAGCCTCTTTCACCCCCTGTTCGGTGGTGTCCGACTCCAATTCCACCACAAGATCAACGACAGAGACATTCGGCGTCGGCACCCTAATCGCCATGCCGTCTAATTTTCCGGCAAGCTCCGGTATGACCTCGGAGAGCGCCTTGGCGGCGCCGGTGGTGGTGGGGATCATCGAGAGGCCGGCGGCCCGCGCCCTCCTTAAATCCTTATGGGGAAGGTCAAGCAATTGCTGGTCGTTGGTATAGGCATGGATGGTGGTCATCAACCCCCTTTTGATTCCGAACTTCTGCAGCAGGACCTTTGCGACTGGCGCAAGGCAATTGGTGGTGCATGAGGCGTTCGAGAGGATGTGATGTTTTTTCGGGTCGTATTGACCCTCGTTGACCCCTAAGACGATAGTGATGTCAGGATTCTTGGCGGGCGCGGAGATGATCACCTTTCCTGCCCCGGCGGTCAGATGGCGTTTTGCGGACTCTCGATCTGTAAACCGACCGGTGGACTCTACCGCGACGTCAATGGCCATCTCTTTCCATGGAAGGGAGGCGGGGTCTTTTTCTTTGGTCACGCGGATCGATTTGCCGTCGATTAAAAGCGCGTCTTCCTTTGACTCAATCTCATGCGGGAAGGGCCCCTGAACCGAATCATGGGCCAGAAGATGCGCCAAGGTCCTGGTATCGGTGATATCGTTAATAGCCACAATCTCCATACCGGCCTTTCCGTATGCGGCCCGAAAGAGGTTTCTTCCGATGCGGCCAAATCCGTTAATAGCAATGCGTGCTGACATCTAAAGCTCCTTCGTTCACTGTTAGAATGCGGTACCTTCGGAATCAAGTTTTAGAAAATCGGAAGGGGCAAGTTTTTCGCTCTTAAACTCCTTCGGTTCGGTCCCTTTTACAAAAACCTCCATGACCCCTCCCCCTCCCTCCGGGCGGGCCAATAATCCCGTCTCTGGATCAATTTTAGCATAGACGACGTTTTCCGGGACAGGGAACGGGACGTCGGAGAAACGTGGAAGGGCCTCTTGCATAAAGGAAATCCAGATCGGCAGGGCGGCGGAGGCGCCCGACTCCTTATTTCCCATCGGACGGTTATTGTCAAAACCGACCCACACCCCCGCGGCAAGATGCGGCGAGAATCCAATAAACCACGCGTCGGTAAACTCGTTCGTCGTCCCTGTCTTTCCTGCGAGCGGCCTTCCGATAGAAGACGCTTTTCTTCCGGTTCCCCGTTGAATTACATCTTCCAGCATGTTGGTGACCACATAGGCGGTTTCCTTTGAGACGACCGGCTCCGAGGAAATGTGGCGCTGCTCCAGGATTTCGCCGTTGCGCCGGGTGATTTTCGTGATGAATGTGGGGGGAACGAGCGCCCCCTGATTAGCAAAAACGCCATAGGCCGAGGTCAACTCCAGAAGGCTTACCCCGGACGATCCGAGCGCCAAAGAAAGATCGCGCGTCAGAGGGCTTTCTATCCCCACCCGCCTGGCAAACGCAATCACATTGCCGACGCCCACCTGATCGAGCAGCCTGACGGTGGCAAGATTTCGAGAGTGGGCCAACGCCTCTCGCAGTCGGATCGGCCCATAGAATTTCTCCTCGTAGTTTTCCGGTTTCCAGGCTTTATCCACGCTCTCGTCGGCATAAACCACCGGATTATCGACGATGACGCTGGCCGGCGTGAGTCCGCGCTCAATCGCGGTGGCGTAAATGATCGGCTTAAACGCGGAACCGGGCTGCCTGCGGGCGCGAATCGCCCGGTTAAATTCGCTCCGTTTGAAATCATAGCCTCCCACCATCGCCTTTATGGAGCCGGTGGACGGGGAGAGGGCAATGAAGGCCCCTTCCAGAAGCGGCTCCTGCTCAAGGCTAAAATAGGCCCGCTCTTTATCTGGAGAGAGCCTCTGTACCTTGACCCTGATGATATCGTTCACTTTCACAATATCGGACGCCGCAAGATGTGTGCGCCCCTCCCCCGCTGACGTCTCCTTGGTCCATTTCGCGCCCCAGAGCATATCTTCCAGAATCATTTTTCCCTTGAGGCCGCCCGCCTCAACCAACGCAAACCGATCCCCCACGGAAACGACATGGCCATCCAAGATGTCTCCGATCGCGACTTCCTCTCCCGCCAGACGGGGCGGGGTTCCCCCGCTCTTCCCCCCGTCATACTTTCCGGCCGCTCCGCGATAGCCCTGCCGTTTGTCGAGATCGCGAAGCCCCCTCTCTACCGCGAGATTGGCCGTTCGCTGCATATCCACATTGAGTGTGGTGTAGACGTTTAAGCCGTTTTTATAAACGGTGTCATCCCCGTAACGGGCGATGAGATACAGCCGAACATGCTCAAGGAAATAAAGCGCCAGATCGGCGTCTGGATTTAATCTCTGGAACGCAAGCCCCTGTTTATCTGCCTTCTGATACTGCTGGTTGGTAATGAATTCTTCTTCCATCATCCTCCGCAAGACCACCTGCTGGCGCAACTTTGCCTTTTCCGCGTGATAATAGGGGGAATAGACGTTTGGCGCCTTTGGGAGACCGGCGAGGAAGGCGGCTTCAGCGAGATTTAAATTGCCGACATCCTTTCCAAAATAGGTTCGGGCGGCGACCTGCACCCCATACGCCCCATGCCCAAAATAGATCTGATTGAGATAGATCTCCAATATCTGATCTTTCTTGATCATCATCTCGATCTTTCTCGCGAGGAGAATTTCTTTAAACTTGCGTTGCATGGTCCTCTCTGGCGTCAAAAAGAGCGATCGGGTGAGCTGTTGGGTAATCGTGCTCGCCCCCTGGCGAATTTTCATCTGTTCGATATTGGTAAAGGCCGCCTTCACCATCCGAATCAGATCAAACCCCTTATGTTCGTAGAACCGGGAATCTTCCACGGCAAGGATCGCGTCCACCAGGGCTTTCGGCATCTTTGATAAGGGGACAAAGACCCGTTTTTCGATAAAGAACTGTCCGATGATCCGGTTGTCATCGGCATAAACCCGTGTGGCCTGACTCGGTTCATAGCTTCCGAGCATGTCCAATGACGGCAGATCGCGGGAGAAATAGTAGACCACGCCTCCCACGCTGATGGCTGCCGCCATGGCCAGGAAGACAAAGAGGCCCAGCATCCATTTTAGCCAGCGATACCGACCTTTGGCCATGTTACTTTCCCGCTTTTATGTTGTGGTTAATATTGGGCATTGAAAAGTCCAAACGCTTTCCTATAGTATCCAAATGGAAATGGGTAGTCAATGCGTAAGGGGGGCAAGTGCGTTCTGTTGCGTTGTTGATTTTTGACCTTGACGGGACACTGATTGATTCCAAAAGAGATATCGCCACGGCGGTCAACCTGACGTTTCGCGACCTCGGCCTCCCTGAAAAGCTCCCGGAGGTCATCTATCGTTATGTGGGGGATGGCGTCCGGAGACTGATTCGCAAGGCCGTAGAGTCTGCCGATCCCCTTCTTCTTGAGCACTCCCTCTCTATTTTCAACGGACATTACCTTCAACATCTCTTGGATGAAACCCGATTCTATCCCGGCATGGAGGATCTGCTTTGCCACTTTCGATCGAAGAAAAAGGCGTTGGTGACGAACAAACCGCTCCATTATACGGAAAAGATCATGGAGGGTCTGGGGGCACGCCATCACTTCGACCTTGTTTTGGGAGGCGAGCCGGTAGTCAATTTAAAACCGCATCCTGAAATGATATTAAAGACATTGGAGGCCCTTGCTGTTTCCGCCTGCGATGCGGTGATGATCGGCGATTCCGTCAACGACATTCAGGCCGCCCGCGCAGCGGGGATTCAGGTCTGCGCGGTCGGCTATGGCCTTGGCGAGACGGAGGAGCTTCAATCGGCCGATCCCGATTTTTTTGCGGAGAAGGTCGAAGACTTAAAAGAGCTTTTTATATAGAGGACACCTTGGTGAATAAATTATTAGCAGGTTGTTGGAAAACCAATAAAGGGGGCAGGCTGTTCAAAAAGTTCCAGATGCAAGGGTCTCTGACCCAAGGCCGCAGGATTCGAGGAAACCGTAGCGTACTACATCAGTACGTGAGGACTTCCGGGAGTCCGAGAACGCAGCAGGTGGACTTTTTCAACAGTCTGTTATCAGCCTTGCTTTTGATACACACATTGGGCGGCGCTGTTTTGGCGCAAACCCTTTCGGATCGTGTCGTCGAGCATACCCTTTCAAACGGCCTTAAAATCCTGATGGTGGAACGGCATACGGTGCCAACGATTTCCTTTCAGATCACCTACAAGGTCGGGTCGGTCAACGAAACCAACGGGATCACCGGGATTGCCCATCTCTATGAGCACATGGCCTTCAAGGGGACCGAGCGGCTGGGAACGATTGACTACGAGAAAGAGCGGCCTCTTTTGGAGGCGTTGGAAAAACAGGTTGCCGAGCTGAATCAGGCCCATCTGGAAAAAGGGAAACCAGATGCCGGGCGGATTCCAGGGAGTGTCCCAGGGGACATCGATACTCTCAAGAAGGCATTTGAGACGACTGAAAAAGAGGCCAGGGCCTGGGTGGTGAACAACGAGCTGGGGGAGATCTATAACCGAAATGGCGCCGCGGGATTTAACGCGACGACCGGTCGGGACGTGACCTCCTACACGGTGAGCCTCCCCGCGAACCGACTCCCCTTATGGCTAGCCCTTGAATCGGATCGGATGGCCCATTCGGTCCTTCGAGAATTTTATAAGGAAAAAGAGGTGGTGTTGGAGGAGCGGCGGCTGCGGGTGGAGACCAACCCGATGGGAAAGCTGTATGAGGCCTTTTTCGCGACGGCCTTTGCCGCCCATCCGTATGCCTATCCCACGCTGGGATGGCCTTCCGATCTCTCCGCCCTGTCCGCCACCCGAACGGCGGAGTTTTTTAAGACCCACTATGGCCCCAACAATACGGTGATCGCGATGGTGGGCGATTTTAAGGCGGCGGAGGTCATCTTACTGCTGGAGCGCTATTTTGGCCCGATTCCGGCCGTGGCGATCCCGCCGGCGGTGGTGACGGTGGAGCCGCCCCAGGAGGGGGAGCGGCGGGTGGAGGTTACGGCCGATGCCCATCCCCAGATCGTGATCGGCTACCATAAGCCGGCCATCAGCCATCCGGATGACGCGGCTCTTGATGTAATTGACGCGCTGCTCTCCGAGGGAAGAAGTTCCCGACTGAACAAACTATTGGTGGAGGAGAAGAAAATAGCGATCGGCGTCTCCACGCAAAATGGCACGCCGGGGGCCCGTTTCCCGAACCTCTTTGCGATTTCGGCCACGCCGCGCGCCCCGCATACGACGGCCGAACTGGAAGAGGCGATTGACGCGGAGCTTGCGCGGATGAAGCGGGAGCCGCCCACAGAAAAAGAGCTGGAAAAGGTGATTGCCAACATTGATGCCGCGCTGATCCGGTCGCTTCGTGTCAATAGCGGGTTGGCGGCACAATTAGCCTATTTTGAGGCGGTGGCGGGGAGCTGGAGGTATCTTCTTTCAAACCGGGAGGCGATCTCTAAAGTGACCGGCGAGGAGGTGATGCGGGTTGCCCAGACCTACTTCACGAAGTCAAACCGGACGGTGGCAACGCTGGTGAAGACGCAAAAGATATCAGAAAGACAAAATTTCCCACCTGCGGGGCAACCATGAAGCGGATCGTTCTGATGGTGGCGATCACCACGCTGCTTTGCGGTATATCCCATGCCGGTCATATTGTGGGCCTGCCTTCGGAGCAGATTGATCCGAGGAAGATGACTTTTCCCCCGGCCCCCTTTACCCCCCCTCGATCAGAGCGGCTTATCCTGCCAAACGGCATCACACTTTATTTCATGGAAGATCATGAGCTTCCCCTGATTCACATTGATGCGATGATCCGGACCGGCAGCATCTATGATCCCCCCGAGAAGATCGGTCTGGCCGGCATTACCGGCGTCGTGATGCGGACGGGGGGGACAAAACAGCATTCGGGCAGCGAGATGGATGCCCTCCTGGATCAGATTGCGGCGGGCATTTCGGTCGGCGTTGGGATGGATGCCGGCGCCGCGTCGCTGGATGTCCTGACGAAAGATTTTGATTTGGGCCTGATCCTCTTTGCTGAAACGCTGATGCATCCTGTTTTCGACGAGGAGAAATTTAAGGTGGCGATCCATCATGCCATAGAGCGGGTAAGAAGGAAAAACGATCATCCGGCCGCAATCGCGCGGCGGGAGTTTGGCAAGCTCATCTATGGAGCGGACAATCCCTATGGCCGCGAGGTGACCGAGGCGACTTTGCAGGCGATCACCAGAGACGATCTGATCCGCTTTCATCAGACCTATTTTGTCCCGAATCATCTCTTCCTTGGGATTACGGGGGATTTTAACAAAAAGGAGATGACGCGGGCGATTAAAAATGCCTTTTCCGGCTGGGAAAAACGGAAGACGCAATTTCCGCCGGTTGCTCCTGTCGAAGAGCGGGGAGGGGGAGTCTATCAGATCACAAGGCCGCTGACGCAGACCCAGATTCGGATGGGACATTTGGGAATTAAACGGGACAATCCTGATTATCACGCCCTGCTCATTATGGACGATATCTTGGGGGGAGGCGGTTTTACCAGCCGCCTCTTTCGGGATATTCGGACCGAGCGCGGGTTGGCCTACTCCGTCGGGACTTTTTCCCATCCGGGTTATTTCGAGCGGGGGGTGATCGGGCTCTATGCGGAGACCCGGGCCGAGACGACCTATCAGGCAATTTCCCTGCTGATGGGTCATGTTCAGAGAATTAGAAGCGAGCCGGTGCCGGAAGAGGAGTTAATGCTGGCCAAGGAGTCGGTGGTGAATTCCCTGATCTTCTCCTTCTCGGATCCGGCCCATATCGTCAACCGGCAGATGTCGTTTGCCTATTATGGCATTGTCGGGGAGACACTCGATCGCTATCGGGAGCAGGTTGAAAAGGTGACCCAAAAAGATATTCAGCGCGTGGCGGAAGAATACCTTCATCCGGATCGGATGACGATCTTTGCCGTCGGGGACGACGGTCGTTATGACCAGCCGCTTTCTCTATTGGGAGAGGTGCGCAAGATCGACCTTGCGCCCTAGCAGGCTGTT
>CAYJWQ010000014.1:0-32253 GCA_964373895.1 uncultured Nitrospirota bacterium | reverse complement strand
AACCGATCCTGATTTCTCCCAAACGCCACAGGAACCGCTCCCGCCTTGATGATCTCGTTCTCTTCTCGACTGTTTCTCTGGCGGGGAACCTCCACAAAAGAGGCATCGATGATCTTGCCTCCTTGCCCCGTCAACCCCGCCTCCTCCAGATGCTTCTCAAACTTCTTGAACAACTTCCCCACAACTTCTGCCTTCATCAGGTCTTCCCGAAACAACCAGATCGTCTTCTCGTCAGGGGCTTTATCTGAAAGGGAAAGCCCCAAAAACTTCTGAAACGTTAAACGATCCTTGATCTGAAACTCCGTCTGCTCATCCGATAAATTGTAGTACCTCTGTAACACCAGCACCTTGAACATCATCACCAGATCATATCGAGGCCGCCCGCCAGCTCCCTTCGCCGGTTTGTCAAACGCCCGATCCAGCTCCTCCCGAAACATCTCCCACTCGATTCTCCCATCCAGCTTCTCCAGGGCATGCGCCTTTCGGGAAAGCTCCGCCATCCGATTCTGATAATCAAACAAACCAGGGTCTCGTTTCGTAATTGTTTTTGTCATGCCTTCTCATACCACATCGTCATTACAAAAACCTTAAAAATTTATGAACAACAAAAGGGTGTTTTTAGAGGTGCCCCTATCTTTCAGAAGTAAAGCAAGGTCTGACAGTTGGAAGCGTTTGGAATTACGATGATGTTGGTCATACGCACGGAAATAATGAAGAATTAACCGCTCTTCTTGGGAAGGGGCTTTCAACAATCCCAAAGGAACTGCGCTATTAAAGAAGATTATTACAGTAGCAAATGTCTCGGAAGGCGATATTGTTTTAGATTATCACGCTGGCTCTGGCACAACTGGTCACGCTGTTTTGGATTTAAACAAGGAAGATGGAGTAAACAGACAATTTATTTTGTGTGAGCAAATGGACTACGCCGAATTGGTAACAGTCGAGCGCATCACGAAGGTCATTGAAAATAACAAAGGTGGAGATTTTGCTTACCTATAATTGATGAAGTACAACGAAGCCTTTATAGAGCGCATTCAAGCCGCGAAGTCCAGCAAGGAACTGCTGAAAATCTGGCGCGAGATGGCAGAAGGCTCGTTCTTGAATTGGTACGTCAATCCTGAAATGCCCGAAGAAGCCATCAACGATTTTGGAGAACTCGGCAAGGGGAGAACGGTCTTGAAAAACAAAAACGCCTGCTGGCGGAATTCCTGGACAAGAACCAGTTGTACGTGAATCTCTCCGAAATTGACGACGCGCAATTCAAGGTTAGCAAGGAAGATAAGGCCCTAAACAAGGCATTCTACGGAGAAGCGTAAATGCCCGAACAATTCCTTTATCAATCCCTGGACGCTTTTTCACAGTTTGGCGGGTTACGAAAAGAAATGCCTGACTCTGTGAAATTGCATCTCAATCCAAAATATGAATTGCGCGGCTATCAAATTGAAGCCTTTGCGCGTTTTTTCCATTGCCACAAAAACGACTTTCCCAATAAATCTTTCCCCCTGCATTTTCTTTTCAACATGGCAACGGGGAGCGGCAAGACGCTCATCATGGCGGGCTTGATTCTGTATCTCCACGAGCAGGGCTATCGCAACTTCCTTCCTTCGTTAATTCCACCAACATCATCGAAAAGACTAAGGCTGACTTCCTCAACCCCGCCTCCATCAAATATCTTTACATCCGCGCGAAGTGTTTGCCGACGTTATCGCCGACCGAGCCGCCGCTGTGATCTTCGCGCACAATCACCCATCGGGTGAACTCCAACCGAGCGAGGCCGACCTTCGGACACACGAACAGTTGACGGAGGCCGGAAAGATTCTATGACTTCGCGTCTTAGCCCATGTTATCGTGACGCGGAAAGGCCACTACAGTTTTCAGGAAGCCGGATTGATCCGATGACAACACGCTCTGAACAGAAAATAGGGGATTCCGCTACGCTTCATCCCCGCCAGTGCGCTTTCGCGATAGAACATGGCTGAAACGTTTTTTTCAGATATAGATGATGAAGGAATCAAAAAGGAAAAGGAGCGGGCCCGTCAATTAAGAGGGAGTCCGTGGTGGAAGCGACAGAAGAGCAAGGGTCTCTGCCATTACTGCGGAGGGCGGTTTAAATCAACCGAATTAACCATGGATCATATTGTCCCAATCATACGAGGAGGAAGAAGCGTCAAGGGAAACGTGGTTCCCTGCTGTAAGGCGTGTAACACCGACAAAAAGGCGCAGCTTTTAATGGAGTGGGATACCTATCGGAATTCCGTACGGTAAGAGGCTATGGATAGAAGCGCGCTTTCACCTTGACTTTTTGGGTAAAATTCGATCATGATGCGTCTCGGTTTTTCACGATTAAAATTCAGAGAGAAGAAAATTTAATGGCTACGATAACCTTGGACCTTGTTGCCCAGTTTGAAAAGTGGCGTGAGTTGAATGAGTGGATCAAAAAGCATTTTGCAAAAGATGCGATTTCCGAAGAGTCGTTCTCGGATATATCGGGAAGGCTTAAAGATCAGGGTCCTCGGAGTTGGCTATTTTATGGATTTGGAGACAATGGGGAGGGACAATCCGATCCGTTATTGACCGGCCATATCTTTGTAACCTACCTGACGGGGAAATATCCCAACGAGAAATCGAGATTCGTCGATTTTTACCCTCCTCCTCCCGATGCGGCGAGGTTTGATTTTTATCGTCCGAAAGTGAAGATGCGTGATGGGGCGGCGGCCCGGCCAAAAGGCTTTTATATTAAGGAGATTTTAGAGAAAGATTTTGCGGAGGGAATCGGCGCAACCCACGCGCATCTCTCCCCGGGGGATGTCCGGAAACTGTCGCCTTGGGGGTGGGGACCTGAGGGTTTCCAATTCCTGGCCGTTGAGGAAGGATATGTCAATTTATTGACAGGGAAAAAGGTTGTAACCTTTACCCTTGGGGACTATGCTATTTCGCCTTATGGAGAGTCCGATCACTACAGCACCATCTTTCTGGGATCTTTCCGAGAAAAGCTTGAAATCGGTGTGACCAATGCGCGCGATAACATTGCTAAGTACGCGCCTTCCCATTTTGCTTGATAATGAATTCCAACCTCAAACATAAGAGCCATCTTTTGACCGATGGACCGGATCGCGCCCCTGCGAGGGCGATGTTGAAGGGGATCGGATTGAGCGATGACGATCTTGCCAAGCCGTTGGTCGGCGTGGCGAACACCTGGATCGAGATCATGCCGTGCAATTTTCATCTGCGGCGGCTTTCTGCTAAGGTCAAAGAGGGGATTCGCGCGGCGGGCGGGACGCCGATTGAATATAACACCATTGCCGTCTCCGATGGCATTAGCATGGGGACGGAGGGGATGAAGGCCTCACTGGTGAGCCGTGAGGTGATTGCGGATTCCATCGAGCTGGTGGCAAGGGGACATCTTTTCGACGCGGTCGTTGCCCTAACTGGATGTGATAAAACCATTCCGGGCGCCATCATGGCGTTGGCAAGATTAGATTTGCCGTCGTTGATGTTGTATGGGGGCTCGATTGCGCCAGGGCGTTTCGAGGAACGCGATGTCACGATACAGGATGTTTTTGAAGCGGTAGGGTCTTTTGCGAAGGGGAAAATATCTGCTGCGCAACTCGCCGATCTGGAAGACCACGCATGCCCCGGCGCCGGCGCCTGTGGAGGACAGTTTACAGCAAATACGATGGCAACCGCTCTTGAGATATTGGGCATGTCGTTTATGGGGAGCGGCGGCGTTCCCGCGGAGGATACGAAAAAAGATCAGGCCGCTTTTATGGCGGGTCAATTGGTGATGATGTTGCTGCGTTGCGATATCCGACCGAGCCAGATCATTACCAGAAGATCGTTGGAGAATGCCATCGCGGCGGTGGCAACCACGGGGGGGTCGACCAACGCGGTCTTGCATCTGCTCGCGATTGCGCGAGAGATGGGCGTTCCGCTGGCCATTGATGATTTTGACGCCATCAGCGCCAGGACGCCCCTTTTGGCCGACTTAAAACCGGGGGGGCGGTATGTGGCCGTTGATCTGGAACGGGTGGGCGGAATCCGCTTGATTGCCAAGCGACTTCTGGATGCCGGAATGCTTTATCCCGATGCGATGACCGTCAGCGGAAAGACGATTGGAGAGGAGGCGGCGTTGGCGAAGGAGACGCCGGGACAAGACGTCGTCAGGCCGCTGGGGAACCCTATTAAGAAATCGGGCGGGTTGGTCATTTTGAAGGGAAACCTCTCTCCGGAAGGATGCGTCATCAAGATGGCTGGCCATGAGCGGATGCTGCATCGCGGGCCTGCCAGGGTTTTTGACAGTGAAGAGGCGGCATTTACCGCCGTAAAATCAGGAGAAATAGCCCCTGGAGACGTGGTGGTCATTCGGTATGAGGGTCCCAAGGGCGGCCCGGGGATGCGTGAGATGCTGGGCGTGACCGCTGCGATTGCGGGACTGGGGCTTGGCGACTCGGTTGCCTTGATGACCGATGGCCGTTTTTCTGGCGCAACCCATGGGTTAATGGCAGGACACGTCGCGCCAGAAGCGGCGCTTGGCGGGCCGATTGCCCTTCTTCGCGATGGCGATATCATTACCTTTGATATTAAGGCGCGGCAACTGAATGTAGCGCTTTCAGATACCGATCTGATGGTGAGGGCAAAAGAGTGGAAGGCCCCGTCTTGCCGATATCAAAGTGGTGTGATGGCCAAATATGCCCGTCATGTATCCTCTGCTTCACAAGGGGCGACGACCTCCTAGAGCAGGCTGTTGAAAAAGTCCACCTGCTTCGTTCTCGGTTCCTCGGAGCTCCTCACGTACTTTCTTAGTATGCTGCGGGCTCCTCGTCTCCTGTGGCCTCGCATTTGGATCTTTTTGAACAGCCTGCCTATGAAACGGGTTTTTCAACAACCTGATAGCAAATCGTTCGCAAACCCATAGTTAAGGAATGAAGCCTGCTCGTATATTCATAACGGTGTTGTCGATGATTGGGGTGCTGGGGGTCTCCATCCATTTTTTGACAAGTTTGCTTGCGCCAACAGAGCAAGACCCGAGTGTGTCGGCGTATGATTTAACGATCCCGCGCGCGCCTTCGGATGCCAAGAGGATACATAATCCGATTACGGTCTCTTTAGAGGTCGTTGCGATGGGGAAGGCCCTTTATGGTGGGAGAGGCAATTGTTTTGCCTGTCACGGGGAGGAAGGAAGAGGCGATGGCGAAGGGGGAGGCATGCTTACCCCTCCGCCACGCGATTTTACCGATCCGAGATTTCAACACCTTCGGACAGACGGCGAGCTCTTCTGGACAATGAAGTATGGCATCCCTTCAACGGGGATGTTTTCCTATATACCGCGGCATCTCTCGGAAGAAGAAGGCTGGATGGTGATCCATTATATTCGTGCCCTCAACAGGAACAGACAGTCGTCCTAACGTCTCTTCAAAGAGGCGATGAAGCCGACCCTGTTAAAGTGTGTCCGTGCGGGTCTGGCCGGTCCAGAATCCGATCCGATTTCTCTTTATACGGTCTCGCCACATGAAGAAATAGGCTTAAAAATTCCAAAACAGCTAGTATAACCATGTAGAAAGGTGCTTCCTCCAATCGCGCCGATCTCGCCGTTGCAGAAAAATCCCCCAAGCGGAATGGGGCCGATCTTAGCCCCGAAGAGATCACTGTCATGGTTGCTCTTTCCATAGAGATGCTCGCCCCGTCCGAGGCAGGAGAAGAGGAGCGCTCCCCTGGCCGGCTTGGGGCGGCCTTCCGATAGGTACTGGGTCAGGAGCCACTGGAGCTCTTCTGACGAGGTTTCGGCGTCTCTAAGATGGAATTGGGCCGTCTGTCCTTCTCGTAGAAGGGCGCCGATCGCGATGTGCCCGCTTTTTGGATCCATTCCGACAAGATTTCTGATCAGGAAATCTCCACGGGATAAACTTTCCTTAAAGGGGGTCATGGCCAGCCCGAAAAAGAGGGAGTGATGCATCTTCTCTTGATCCTGTTCACTGCACGCTTCAAATAACTCTTTAATGATGGTCAAGGGGGGTTTATGATCAACCTCCATAAGAAGATTTCGGTCGCAGCGGGTAATGGAAAGAGGCTGTCCGATGGGGCGGCATCCCTGGGCAATGATGGTGTCAATCTGAACGTCTCCGGTCAGGGCGACGCCAATCATTCCGGATCGGTATGTTTTGTCGTTCAGGAATAATACGTTCCCTCCGGGCGTTCCTCCTCCGCTGGCCAACCCTCCCACCTTAACCGAATCCGGATAGGCGAAGTCCAATCCCATTAAGCCTTTTTCCATGTCGAATGAAAGCGGATCGCCCAAGAGGACAAAGTAGGGTTTTGGTTCGATCTCTACCTGAAGGGAGTTGTGCCAATGTGTTGGGCTGGAATCCATATTTGGGAGGACGGGGGAGGTTAAATGAAATGTCCTGCACTTTGTGTTGGGAAGTTGCGCGGCGGTCAGCGTCATGGCGGGGTGGTTTTCAATCTCTCGGCCTCCCCCAATGACCCCCCCCGCCGAACAGCCGATGAGCGTTTCACAGCCCAACGTTTCGCGGATGGCCTGGGGAATGGCGTCGTATCCTTTTTGAAAGTGGGGGGTGACAAATAGAAAGGCGAGATCGATCGGCCCGTTTCCGAGTTGACTTAAAATCGCCTCGGTCAGTTGCCTGATGGAATTTTGTGGCGATTCTCCCGCGCAGACGGCGGAGGCCCATTTCATGGCGCTCTCTTTCACTGAAAGCCCATACATAACATATCAACGCTGCCATAACAAGATAAGGTAAGATTGTCTGGCAGTCGTCAGATCGCGTCTGCTTTTGCGGCGAAGATAAAATCGCTCTCGGTCAGCCCGTTGATCTTATGCGTCCATATCGTTAGGATCACTTTTCCCCATGCGAGATAAATGTCGGGATGGTGATCCTGATTTTCGGCAAGTTCTCCCACCTTCACGGTGAAGTGAAGGGCCTCCTGAAAATCAGGGAAACGGTAGGTCTTTTCGAGATGATGCCCGTCAACGACGTGCCAATCGTTGCTAAGTCGGTTAAGCAGGCTGGTTAGCGAGTCCCCTTTTAAAGGGGGAATGCCTCCCTTGCACGGGATACACCTCTTTTCCGCTAATTCGCTCTTCATGGGGAGACTCCATATGGATATGATGATATAATACCACATGGTATAAGCGAATTTCCCTGCCATGTCCATTGAGATTTTTTTGTAAGCGGTGGTAGAATAAGTGCGGTGAAAACGACCCGGATGCCACAGGACCCGTTGTCCTGACTTATAAAAGCGAAACAACGACAGGGTGGTCTATAAGATAAAGAACATGGGGTGAGGTTTGTATGCGAGAGCTTTTCGGAACGGATGGTGTTCGCGGCGCGGCCAATGTCGAGCCGATGACCGGAGAGACGACAATGAAGTTGGGCCGGGCGGCGGCCCATATTTTTAAGAACAATACGGGGAGACACCGGATTGTTATTGGCAAGGACACCCGTGTTTCAGGGTATATGTTGGAATCGGCCCTCACATCGGGCATCTGTTCGATGGGGGTCGATGTTCTATTGCTGGGGCCGATTCCAACCCCTGCGATTCCGTTCCTTGTGCGAAGCTTAAGGGCGGATGCCGGTGTGATGATATCGGCCTCTCACAACCCTTATGAAGATAACGGCATTAAGTTTTTCTCGAAGGAGGGGTTGAAACTGCCGGATGAGTTGGAGCATCAGATTGAGGGGCTCCTCACGTCAGGGGAGATTGATACCATCCGCCCAACGGGGGGGGCGATTGGAAAGGCCTATCGCATTGACGACGCGGATGGAAGATACATCGAGTTTGTAAAAAATTCCCTCCCAAAAGGACTTGATTTCCAGGGGATTAAGATTGTGGTCGATTGCGCCCACGGGGCCGCTTATAAGGTAACGCCTACCGTGCTCAAAGAGTTGGGCGCGGAGGTGGTTGTCTTAAACAACATCCCCGACGGAACCAACATCAATCGTGACTGCGGCGCCCTCTTTCCCCAGGAATTGCAAAAAAAGGTCATGGAACATAAGGCAGATATTGGGGTTGCCCATGATGGAGATGCGGATCGCGCCGTTTTTGTGGATGAAAAAGGAAGCGTCGTGGACGGCGATGCAGTGATGGTCGCCTTCGCCATTGCCCTTCAGAAAGAAAAGGCGTTAAAACGGGATACCCTGGTGACCACGGTTATGAGCAACATGGGAGTTGAGATGACACTTCGGCCAAAGAGAATTCAGGTGGTTCGCACGCCAGTGGGCGACCGATATGTTTTGGAAAAGATGATAAAAGGGGGATATAATTTTGGTGGAGAGCAATCCGGCCACATTATTTTCTTGGATTACAGCACGACGGGGGACGGATTGATTACCACCTTGCAGTTATTGTCCCTCATAAAAAGGTATGACAGAACGGTTTCTGAAATTGCCGCATGCATGACGCTGCTGCCACAGGTGCTGACCAATGTCAGGGTCAGAAAGAGGCAGGATATCTCCCAGATTCCGGAATTTCAAAAGGCGATTGAAATGTGCGAGAGAAAACTAAAAAAACGGGGCCGAATTTTGATCCGATATTCTGGAACGGAACCGCTCCTTCGCATTATGGTTGAAGGAGAGAATCAGGCTGTGATTTCAAAAATGGCCGAGCAGTTGGCCGAAGTCGTCCAAAAAAAGATCGGGGCCCTGTAACCTGCTTTATAGGGGCTTGCGTCCCTGCCTCCCCGCCGGGGAGGCAAGCCGTTTAGGTTGTCCCTCCGGCGAGTTTCTCCCGCTTCCAACCCTTAAGTTTTTCTTCAAAAACGACGATATATCAGGTGAGACGCTCGGGTCATCGCTTCGGCTTGCTTGACAGATGGGCGATATTTGTTATCTTTAAAAATAGAGGGATGGATGAGTTTTAGCCGATCACTCCTCTTAATCGTTTGGTAGGGATCCGCCTTGTTTTACAAGGGAAGCAATATGAAAAAGAGGCTTTGTTGGGGGCTTTTTCTGACATTGTTCCTTTTGGTGCCGATGACCCACGTTTTGGGAGGAGAGGCGGTTGAGGATATGTTCCAGCAGGTGTTGCGGAGCAATGACGTGGAGCTAAATCGCGCTACCCTGCAGCGGATCATCGACTTGGCGCCGGATTCGGCCTATGGGCATTTCTCGAAAGGGTGGTTTCTCGGACAGGAAGGAAATTATAAGAGGGCGCTTGCCGAGTACCGAACCGCTTTGGAAATACAGCCTCAATTTGGCGAGGCACGGCATAACCTTGCGACGGCCTATTTTCATCTTGGATTGTGGCCGGAAGCGATCCGTGAATACGAGAAAGTGCTCCGTCAATATCCTGAATGGGGCGACACGCGTCTCAATTTGGGCTCGGCTTATTATATGTCTGGACGTCATTTCGCCTCGGTTTCCAAGTGGGAAGAGGCGCTTGATCTTGCCCCAGACATGTTCATCGTGCATTACTATCTTGGGTTGGGGTATGACCAATTGGGGCGAAAGTCCGAGGCGCGTCGCCATTACCTGCATTTTTTAATGTGCGAAAAAGACGACGAGGCCTTTTCTGAATATATTGCGCTGGCAACAAAACGGCAGGCCGAAATTTGGGTAGAGGAAGGGCGTGAGAGGACGTAGTCCCCTATTTGCGAGATAGGCCTGCCGTGACCAAAGCCTGCACGTCTCTGTTTTTCTGACTAAAATTCCCTGCCATCTTATTAACTGTCTCATAATAGAATAGGTACTCTTGATATCTGATTATGAGACAGTTATACAGGGGCTTGCGTCGCCCCCTCCTACCCCCCCCCATCCCCCCCTTGCCAAGGGAGGGATGGGGGGGTAATGGAGCCTCCCCCTCACGCGCGCTGTGCACGCTGTGTATAAACGGTCTTATGTACAGACCATAATGAGACCGTTTATAGGTCGTGGATTCCATCGTTTACTTTATACGATTCCTGTACTATAATCACGCCACGTTGGGGGGAAGTTTTGCGCCCCTGTCATGAATCGGAAGATCTGAACGGGGAATACTATCGGGATGGAGAGTCGCGCCAAAGGCGAAACGAAACATACGGCCAAAAAGAAGCTGGGGAGTATTTTCGTCGAAATCGGCGCCTTGACGGCGGAGCATTTAAAATGGGCGCTGGATGAGCAGAAGAAGACCGGAAAGCGTTTGGGAGAAATGCTCATGCGCCTACAGCTTATTACGGAGGGGCAGATGGCGCAGGGCCTTGCCTCGCAACTTGGCGTGAAACATGTCGAATTGTCTTCGCTTCAAATAGATTCCGCATTAACCCAGCTTGTGCCTGAATCGTTGGCCAGACGTCATCTGGTTATGCCGATTGAGATGCATCATAAAAAGTTAACGATGGCGATGGTGGACCCGCTTGATTATCAGTCGATCAACGATCTTCGGTTTTATACGGGGCTGGCCATTCAGCCTGTGGTTGCAAGCAAGAGCGACCTTCTGGAGGCGATCGGAAAATATTATGGCGGTGACATCAATGGAGAGAAGGCAATATCCTTCCCTGAAAACGGGCCTGTCGCGGCCGTGATTGAGGTTGCTCCTAATCTGTTGGAGTCGGATCTGCTGAATGCGGAGACACGCTCGCTTGAGAAACGGGGGCATCTGGCGCCGACGATTCAATTAACGAATAACATTTTTGATAAGGCGGTGATGCTGCGCGCCAGTGATATTCATATTGAGCCGCGGCAGAATGATTTTAGAATCCGTTTCCGTGTGGATGGCCTTCTGACGGAGGCGATGAAACTCCCGAAGTGGGCCCAAAACCCTCTGGTGTCTCGTATCAAGATATTGGCCAAACTGGATATCTCCGAACGACGCCTGCCGCAGGATGGCGCGATGCGGGTGATGGTGGACAACCGGGAGGTCGATCTGCGCGTCTCCACTTTGCCGACGCTTTATGGTGAAAAGGTCGTTATTCGAATCCTGGATCAATCGAAGATGCTTTTCGGCCTTGATCAAATTGGTTTTCTGGAGAGAGACGTCCAAACGATCAAAAATATGATCAAGAAAAGAAAGGGAATGATTTTGGTGACCGGTCCGACCGGCAGCGGAAAGACGACCACCCTGTACGCGGTGATCAATCAACTGAAGGCTGAAACCAGCAACCTGACCACCATTGAAGATCCAGTGGAGTATACCATTGGCGGGATCAACCAGGTGCAGATCAACTCGGAGATCGGGTTTACCTTCGCCGCCGCCCTCCGTTCTATTCTTCGGCAGGATCCGAATGTCATATTTGTGGGAGAAATCCGCGATCTGGAAACAGCCGAGGTCGCGTTTCGGGCTGCCCTGACGGGACATCTGGTTCTTTCCACTCTTCATACGAATGATGCCGCAGCGACGATCACAAGATTAATTGATATCGGTGTTCCGCGCTACATCGTCTCTTCCGCCGTGGTCGGTATTGTCGCGCAACGTTTAGTCCGAAGGGTTTGCGAGAAATGTACCTCTCCTCCCGCGGCAAACGAGCCCTATCTTTATCCTGTTTCGGAGGAAGAACCGCTCTTTCAGAAGAAGGGGTGCGGCGTATGCGGCGGAACAGGTTTTTTAGGGCGTATCGGGATTTTTGAGGTATTGACTCTTTCGACCAAACTGAAAGAACTGATCTCTTCCGGTGCGACCGACCAGGAGTTGCGTTCCGCGGCCTCTGGGATGGCGACCATGGAAGAGGACGGTTTTGAGAAAGTAAGGCGGGGATGGACGACGGCGGAAGAGGTAATCCGGGTGATTGAGAAGGAAGAGGTCTTTAAAAACTTCTGTCCAAAATGCAATCGTCCCATGCACATGGATTTTTTGATCTGCCCTTATTGCGAATGTGTCTCCCCGTATGTCTGCCCGGCGTGCGGAAAGTTATTGCAGCCCGAGTGGCTGGCCTGCCCTTATTGCAAACATAAGATCGCCCGTTCTTCCGAACGCCATCTTAAAACCAGTCGCCGTGTGGATAACAGGCGCGGCGTAAGAGAAGGTGGGATTTAGATGACGCAGCAGGAACTTGAAAAAGAGTCCATCGCCCACCTAAGGACGATGGCGAAGGCAAAGGCGATTCGACTTCACCCCAGGATGAAAAAGATGGAAATCATTCAGCTTCTCCTGGCTGTTACGTCCCTTGTAGAGAAGGAGAAGACCACTTCGACGCCTCCCGTACAAGAGAGCGTTTCCAAAATAGATTGCCCTTCCCCCTCCCCCTCTCCTGTGATTCCTCAAGAATACGGCTTAAGCCAGATTGTGGCCCTGGTCCGCGATCCTGGGTGGATTTACGCATACTGGGAGGTGACGCCGGAGAGTCTAAGTGAAGCCCATCGGAAGTGCGCCGATAGCGCAACCCGGTTGACACTTCGCGTCTATGACGTTACATTTGTTCTCGAGACGATTCCTTTTTGGGATATCGAGGTCTATCATAGGATCGGGAACTGGTATGTTGATGTCGGGCAGCCCGATTGTGCCTATTTTGTTGAGATTGGGGTAAAATCCCCTGCCGGTCTGTTTGTGGCGATGGCCCGATCGGGCGTGGTTCGGACGCCGACCGCATCGGTCTCTGATCGGTTTGACGAAGAGTGGTGGACCATTGAGGAACCTCTCCCGTCGCGCTCTTATGAAGGAGGGGTGCCGACGGTCTCCTATGCCGACGAGGGGAGACGTCTTCCCCTTGATATCCGAAAAGAGGAGGCCGATACCGCCTCCGTGTCGTGCCTCTCCTCTTTAAACCGACTTGCGAAATAGGGGGAACGATGGAAAAGGGATATCTTGCTCTGGTTCTTCATTCACACCTTCCGTTTATCCGTCACCCGGACCATCCGGAGTTTCTGGAAGAGGACTGGTTTTTTGAGGCGATTATCGGAACCTATATTCCGCTGATTAAGGTCATCGAGCGCCTTTACGAGGAAGATGTCCCCTTCCGGATAACCCTTTCCATATCGCCCACGTTGGCGGCGATGATGTCCGACCCACTGTTGCAATCGCGTTGTCTCTCTCACATTGAACGACTCATCGAGTTTTCGGAGAAGGAGATGCGTCGCACCAGAAAAGATCCTGCGTTCCATCCTCTGGCTAAAATGTATTTCGAACGGTTTGTCAATGCCCGGTATCTCTTTTCCGATCTGTACGGGAGGAATCTTCTAAGGGCGTTTCGCGCCTTCTTTGAGCAGGGCTCGGTGGAGTTGATGACCTGCGCGGCGACACACGGGTTTCTCCCGTTGATGTCGGTGAATCCAAATGCGGTTCGGGCGCAGATTGAAATCGGCGCCCGTGAATATGAGCGGCATTTTGGGGCGCGTCCGCGCGGGATATGGCTTCCGGAGTGCGGCTATTATCCTGGCCTGGATGCCCATCTGGCCGCCTGTGGCATCCGCTATTTTATCGTAGATACCCATGGATTGCTGCATGCCGCGCCGCGCCCTAAATATGGGGTCTATGCCCCGATCTATTGCCGATCCAGGGTGGCTGCATTCGCGCGTGATGCCGAGTCGTCCAAACAGGTCTGGAGCGCCGATGAGGGATACCCCGGCGATTATGCCTATCGCGATTTTTATCGTGATGCCGGTTTTGACCTCGATTTTGACTATGTCCGTCCTTATATACATCCGGACGGCATTCGGATTCATACAGGGGTTAAATATTATCGGATTACCGGAAAGGGTGATTATAAAGAGCCTTATAACCGGGGTTGGGCGATGGCGGCCGCCGCGGCGCATGCCGGAAATTTCATGTTCAATCGGGAGAGGCAGATCGAACATCTCAACGAGACGATGGGCAAAAAACCGATTGTCGTCGCGCCGTACGATGCCGAGCTCTTTGGCCACTGGTGGTTTGAAGGTCCTGAATGGATTGACTACCTTATTCGTAAAGCCGCTTTTGATCAAAACACCTTTCGCTTAACCACGCCGGCTGAATACCTAAGAGAAAATCCAAAAAATCAAGTGGCGGCTTTGCCGATGAGCACCTGGGGTTATAAGGGATATAACGAGGTCTGGCTTGAGGGATCAAATGACTGGATCTATCGGCATCTTCACAAGGCGGCTGACCGGATGGTGGAAATGGCGGACCGCTTTCCCAACGCAGAAGGGCTAAAGGAGCGGGCATTGAATCAATCCGCGCGGGAGCTGCTTCTGTTGCAGGCGTCAGACTGGGCCTTTATCATGAAGACCCAGACAGCGGTTTCCTATGCAATCAAGAGAACGACGGAACATCTTGCGCAGTTTACCCGTTTGTATGAACAGGTCATGTCAGACAAAATCAATGATGTTTCCTTAAAGGAACTTGAAGAGAGGGACAACCTGTTCCCAGAGATAGACTACCGTCTTTATCAGTCCTGATTCTTTGCTTGTCTGCTTATTCTGTTGCGCGTTAAGATGGATAATATCTTGGTTGGTGATGGAGACCTGATGCCGCAAGAGAGCCCGCAAGGCCCGTCCAAGGGAAAGATGCTTGTGGCGATGCCGATGTTGACCGATCCTAATTTCTGGCAAACCGTTGTCCTCTTATGTGAACACGGGGCGGACGGTTCTTTAGGATTGGTGATCAACCGGCCCACCCATATGGCCGTCTCCACGCTTGTTCATGACTTTCCGGGGCTTCCCGATGCACAGCAGGTTTATGCGGGGGGGCCGGTTTCCAAAAATGGGATGCTGATTCTTTGCCGTGGGAACGCCTCCTTGGGGGGCCACGATATTCTTGAAGACGTCTTTCTTGTGAAAGACATCGAGGCATTAAAATTGTCGGGTTCTTTAGGAGCTAACCAAGAGGTCCGTTGTTATCTTGGATATGCCGGCTGGGCGGCGGGGCAGCTTGCCGCCGAATTGGGGGCGGGGGCGTGGCGGATTGTCCTGGCAGACGCTGCATTGATTTTCAACGTCGAACCTGAAAGGCTTTGGCAGAAAATGATGCGACAACTCGGCCCGGAATGGGCCTTTTATGCCTCGATGCCTCCCGATCCAGGCATGAATTAAAACCTGGCACGCAGCCGCCTGCTCCATCTATTCCGGCTTCGCTACGATAGTCCCCAATGAACGAACGCCTTTAGCCCAACAAGATGCCAACAAGATGAAGGAAGCGCCTTTTTTGATCCTTGTCGGATTTGTCCTGGTCGCCATGCTCATTTCAGGGGTCATCCGTATGAATAAAATTCGTTCTGACGCGAAGGCGGCGCGCATCAGACAGACCTCGTTTGTAAAAGTTCCTGCGCCGGATCCGTCCCGTTTTTCCCATTTACGAGTCGCTAAATTAGGGACAGAGGGCGCGCCGATGGTCTATACAAACGGGGGGACATTTTGGATGGGCACCAAAGAGGAGGTGGGAGAGTATGATGAAAAACCGGCCCGAGAGGTGCGTATCCGCCCTTATTTTATTGATCTTTATGAGGTAAGCAATGCCCACTACCAGAAATTCGTGGAGAGGACCCACCGTCATCAACAAGAGGTCATGATTTTTTTTGATGACGTCGCTTTTCTTTTTGAGCCTGGCCTCCCTGCCGTAGGCGTTTCATGGTTTGACGCCGATGCCTATTGCGCGTGGAATGGAAAACGTCTCCCCACGGAGGCTGAATGGGAACATGCGGCCCGCGGCGGGGATCAGCGCCAGTTCCCCTGGGGAGAGACTTTTCTGGAAGGATATGCCAATATCCGTGGAGAAGAGGATGGATTTGCCTATACAGCCCCTGTCGGCAGCTTTGAGGCGGGGCGGAGCGCGTTTGGCCTGTATGAAATGTCTGGCAATGTCTCGGAGTGGGTTTTCGACTGGTATAGCGAATTTTTTTATAAAGAGGGACAGGTGACGCTTCCAAGAGGGTCTGATACGGGGCTTGCAAAGGTACACCGCGGGGGATCGTGGGACAATGCGGCGACGGATGTGCGCGCCCCAAAACGGTTTGCGACGGCCCCGTCTCGAAAGGAGGCCACCATCGGTTTCCGTTGCGCTATGGACGCCCCGGAGGAAGGTGAAGGGGACGGATAAACGGAGTACGTTTTACGCCCCTCTCTTCTGAAATCGTTCTCTGATCATGGACCATAAAAAAGAGGATTCTTCGCCCTTGAGCATCGCCTGGACTAAAAAATAGCCAAGCATGCTTCCTGTAATCGTTAACGTTACTGTCCATCCTTTGATCCAAAAGTTCCCTTGTGACAGCCAGATTGTCTGACGGCTGACCCAGAACGATGGAAGAATAATGGCCAGGGAGGCAATCATAGTCTTAATGTGGGAGGAGAGGATCCTCCTTCCATCGATTGCGCCTGTATGGCGCCTTAAAATAACGAGAAGGGCTGAAAAATTAAAGATGGCGGAAAGGGATGTTGCCAACGCAAGACCCTTATATCCAAGGGGGCGCATCAGAAGGATGTTTAGAACCAGATTTAAGACTACGGAAATGATCCCGATCTTGACGGGGGTCTTGGTATCTGAAAGGGCGTAGAAGACAGGGACGACGATGCGGATTCCTGCGAACGCCCAGAGCCCTGTCGCGTAAAAAAGAATGGCATTAGCGGTTCCCAACGTCGCCTGGGCATCAAACTCCCCATGTTCGAAAAGAAGATGAACAATGGGGATTCTCAGAAAGATCAATCCCATCATGGCGGGGAAGGTGAGAAAGAAGATGAGGCGCAGTCCAAAAGAGAGGGTGTGACGCAGGGCCGCTGTCTCTCCCTTTGCGACCTGCGCGGATAAGGTGGGCAAAAGGGCGGTCGAGAGGGCGACGGCGAAAATCCCCAGAGGAAAATGAATGAGCCGCATTCCGTAATAAAGAAAACTCACGCTTCCTGTGGGAAGGAGTGAGGCAAGGAGGGTATTGACGAAGAGATTAATTTGCATGACAGATAGCCCGACTGATGTGGGCAGGATGAGTTTTCCCATCTGAATCACGCCGGGGTGGAGGGGCCAGAGAGGGCGCCGAAAAGAAAAAGGGAACCCTTCCTGACGGAGGGCGGGAAATTGAATCAGGCATTGCGCCAATCCACCGAGCGTGACGCCGATCGCGGCGGCATAGGTCGGCTCGTCAAAAAAAGGGGCAAGTCCCAGGACAAAGAGGATGCTGACCACATTGAAGACTCCGGAGGCAAAAGCGGGGGGGCCGAAACGGAGCGCGCTGTTTAATATTCCCATCGCCAGGGCGGCAAGGGAGACAAAAAAGAGGAAAGGAAACATGATCCGTGTCAGCGTTGTGGTCAGATGAAATTGATGCGGATTTCCCCGAAAGCCCGGCGCGATGGCCGATACAATGTGCGGTGAAAAGAGCAGTCCCAGACAGGTCAAAATTGCGAGGAGGAGGAAGAGGGTTGTAAACGCGGAATTCGCAAGGGCTTTTGCCTCTTCCCGAGGTCGGTTGGTGAGGTACTTCGTGAAGACGGGAATAAAGCCTGCCGACATGGATCCTTCCGCGAAAAGCTCACGGAACATATTGGGAATTCGGAAGGCGACATAAAAGGCGTCCGCCGCAACGGTTGCCCCAAAGATATTGGCCAGTACCATATCTCGAACGAATCCGAGAATCCGGCTGATGAAGGTTGCAAAGGCGACAAGACCTGCCGCCCCCGCGATTTTCCTCTCGGTTTTAGGATGCCGGGGATGCTGGGTTTCTTGACATTCCATAGCTGGGTGTGTTAGTTAGAAAAACCTCTGGAGGACTTATTTATGGCCAACCATCCGTCGGCGCTGAAAAGGGTACGACAGGCGCTCAAAAGAAGAGATCGGAATCGGAGCGCCCTCTCTTCAATGAAAACCGCTGTAAAAAAGGTTTACGCGGCCATTCCTGAAAAGAACGATGAGAAGATCAAGACCGCTCTGAAAAGCGCTATTTCATCCCTCGACAGCACTGCTTCCAAGGGAATCATCCCCAAAAAACGTGCCTCGCGTAAAGTCTCTCGTCTCGCCATACGAACCAATAAGGTTTTAGCTGCCCCGCCTGCTTAACCGCCTTGCATAAGTCTTCGGAATGGGATCGTATACCTCCATCCAGAGTTGCCTCCGATGAGGTCTATCAGCAATCCCTCCAAGACGAATAGGGGAGAGGCCGTCCCTCCCTTTAATTGAGAATCGGCGGAGAGCAGAAGGTGAAAGCCGGATTGTATCTCTTTTGCCCTCCAGAGCTTTATCTGTTGAAAGAACGCAGTGCGACGGAGAGGCTTTACCGAAAGGTTCTCTCCGACGACCGATTCGTCCAATCCCTCATCCAGAGACTCTCTTGCAATCGCCATCATTTTCCACTGCCGCAGGATCATCCGTAATATAAGAAGCGGCGGCTCGCCCTCCATAAAAAGAGACGTGGCCAGACGCATGGCCTCCGTTATGTTTTTCCCATAGACCGCGTCAATCAATTTAAAGATAGAATGGCTGCAACCGAGTCCGACGATCTGTTGACAGAGGTCTAACGACACGGTGTTCTCTCCAGGGTTGGAGGATAGATGGAGGGCCAGTTTGTCAATCTCCTGCTGAATCAAGAAGAGGTCGCTTCCCCAATGCTCTTTTAGGAACTGCAGGGCTTCCTGTGTGAAGGTTAGTCCCTTCTTTTTTCCTGCTTGTGTGATCCAGCTTGGGACCTGATTTTCATACAACGGCTGGCACTGTATCAGCACACCGCGTTTTTTTGCGGCGGAGAAAATCTTCTTCTTTTGATCGGGCTTTGCGGCGACCAGGACGAGGGTGGTCGTTTCCACGGGATTTTCTAAATAGGCTAACAACGCCTCCGGTTCGTTCTTAATCAGGTCTGCGTTTTGTATGATAATAAGTCTTTGGGAACTGAAGACAGGGTAGGTCTGGGCGATGGAGACGACTTCCTCTGGTTTTAAGGTCTCCCCTTGAAATTGATCAAGATTAAAGTCGCGGGGGATTGGCCCTTTTTCCTTAAAAAGTCGGAGAAGTTGCTGAATAAAGAACGGCTCTTCGCCAGAAACAAGGTATAGAGGGGCGAGGCGGCCGCAATCCAAATGTTTTAGGGCTTCTTGATAGGTCATCGTTTTGTGGATCTAAGGGCACCACTCTTTGTAAACAACAGGTCGACCATTCTCTCCGCGAGTCGGAGGCTCGCCTCACGAATGGCGCGATCTTCAGCCGCGCGGTGCAAGATCGTATCCGAATGGGAAAAAAACTCGGCCGCCTCTTCTACTATAAAGGTTGCGCCTTCCGTCTCTCCCCTGTAACGAAGCGTGATTTTCGTCCCGATCTTGACCCGGTATTCCAAGGCCGATCCGGCCGCGTTTAAAGAGATCGGGGTTTTCTCAAAACTGCTTATTTTTCCGGCAAGGATGATCGGCGCCCCGTTTGGATCACCCGTGACGTTAAAGCCGCGCGCCAGAAAGGCCTCTTTAACGGCCCGGGTCGTCTGCCTGTCCAGGATTGGCTCAAAGGTTGCGTTCTCGAAAAGGGGGATCGCGATCTTTGGGCCGGATGACACAGGCGCAATCCCTCTGTAGTATCCACAGCCCACGAGCGAGAAAGACGCCGCCAGGGCTGCCGTGACCAGGGTTCTCATAAAGCCGGTAAAACAGGAAGGGGGTTGTCTGCTCATAAGACGATATTGACGAGCCTCCCTTTTACTACGACCGTTTTTTTGATGATCCGACCCTCGGTCCATGTTTTAATCTTGGGATCCAGGAGGGCCTTCTCTCGCAAGAAGGCGTCGTCGGATTGGGCGGGGGCGAGGAACCTGCCTCTAAGTTTCCCGTTGATTTGAATGACCACGTCCACCACCTCTTCCGTAAGCCAGAGGGGGTCATAGGAAGGCCATGGGACGTCTAAAATTGAAGCGGGATGGCCCGTCATCCTCCAGAGCTCCTCGGAGAGATGTGGCGCAAACGGGGAGAGGAGAAGGATCAGGTGATTGAGGGCCTCTGCCGTGGCTGCGGCATGGGCCTCCAACTCTTGCGGGTCTGGGGGGGATAAAAGACGATCGGATGAGAGGGCGTTGTATAGTTCCATCAAGGAGGCGATCGCGGTATTAAACTGGAATCCTGTCTCCAGCTCTTCCGTGACCTTTTTTAGGGTGCGATGCGTCATCCTTTTTAAGGTTTTTACGCGAGGGGATGCCTGTGAGAAATCAACCGTTTTTGGGGCGGCGGGGTGTGCCGCGGAGTCTGCTTCAGAGTGCGCCAATGACCGATATTCGTCGGCGAATCGATAGACCCTCGTTAAAAAGCGAAACATGCCTTGCACCCCTTCATCACTCCATTCCAGGTCTTTTTCGGGGGGGGCGGCAAAGAGGGAGAAAAGCCTTGCCGTATCGGCGCCGTATGTTTCGATGAGGCGATCGGGGTCGACAATATTCCCCTTCGATTTAGACATCTTTGCCCCCCCCTTGATCACCATGCCCTGGGTCAGGAGGTTTAAAAAGGGCTCGCCAACTTCTGTAAGCCCAAGATCCCGAATGACCTTCGTGAAAAAACGGGCGTAAAGAAGATGGAGGACGGCGTGTTCAATCCCGCCAATATACCGATCAACCGGCATCCATGCGGATACCTTTACGGGATCAACCGCGGTGGCCGTCTCGTGGGGGGAGATGTAGCGTAAGAAGTACCAGGATGAGTCGACAAAGGTGTCCATGGTGTCGGTCTCACGCCTGGCCGCGCCATGACACTTAGGGCATGTGGCGTTTAGAAAAGAGGGATTTTCCGAGAGGGGAGAACCTCCTTTCCCTTCGAGCTGAATACCTTCCGGCAGCACGACCGGAAGATCCGTCTCGGGGACGGGAATCGTTCCGCATCGTTCGCAATAGAGGATCGGAATGGGAGTTCCCCAATAACGTTGTCTGGAAATTCCCCAGTCGCGAAGGCGGTAGTAGACCGTCCCTTTGCCGGCGCCCTCCGCCTCAAGAAACCGAATGATGGCGTCCTGGGCCGATTTCGGGGAGAGCCCGCTAAATTGTCCTGATGCGATCAGGAATCCCTCCTCGTCTGTATAGGCGGCGGTAAGCGGTTCTGCCACGGTTCCGGCGGGATTCTGGATGACCAGACAGATCGGAAGGCCGTAGGCCTTTGCGAATTCAAAGTCGCGTTGGTCATGCGCTGGAACACCCATCACGGCGCCGGTGCCGTATTCCATCAGGACAAAATTGGCCGTCCAGATCGGTATCTTTTCATGGGTGATGGGATGTCGGGTGTAGGCCCCTGTAAAGAGTCCCTTCTTTTGCTGATGAATCGCCGTTCGCACCGTTTTATCCTGCTTTTTGACTGTCTCGATGAAGTCGCGTATCTCTGTCTCTTGCGGGCGGCCGGAAATGAGCGAGGGGAGAATGGGATGTTCGGGGGCAATGCTCATGAAGGTCACCCCAAAGAGGGTATCGGGCCGTGTGGTGAAGATGGCAAGGTCGCCTGTCCGGTCAGCAATGGGGAACGATATTTCTACCCCCCTGCTCTTTCCGATCCAGTTCTTTTGCATCGACAATACGCGGGGGGGCCAACCGGTCAGGCGGTCGCATTCCGATAAGAGCTCGTCCGCATAGGCGGTGATCCGAAAGAACCACTGTGCCAGACTTTTCTGCGTGACGTGGCTTTCGCATCGCCAACAACATTCGTCAATGACCTGCTCATTTGCCAGGACGGTCGCGCATTCAGGACACCAGTTGACGGACGCCTCTTTTCGATAGGCAAGGCCTTGCTCCAGCATCTTGATGAAGAACCATTGGTTCCACCGGTAATAGTCAGGATGGCAGGTGGCAACCTCCCGTCTCCAATCGTAGGAGAGGCCCATTTTTTTGAGTTGCTGGCGCATGTAGGTCATGTTCTGTGCCGTCCATTTTGCGGGATGGACTTTTTTTTGGATGGCGGCGTTTTCGGCGGGGAGACCGAAGGCATCCCAGCCCATCGGGTGAAGGACACGATACCCCCGCATCTTTTTGAATCGGGCGATCACGTCTCCAATCGCATAGACGCGAACATGTCCCATATGAATCCGTCCGGAGGGATAGGGAAACATCTCGAGGCAATAGAATTTTGGACGGGTTGCGTCTTCCGTGACCTGAAAGGTATGGTGGTCCTCCCAATAGGCCTGCCAGCGGGCCTCAATCTCCCTTGGCTGATATTTTATTTCCATCTGTTTTCACAAAGGTGACGTGGGCTGAACTTATCATAGGGCTGTTTGATTCGCAAGAATTAAATAGACATTGACAAGCGGTGGGGCGTCGCCTAAGATAGACATTGAATTTGATAATCGTTATCATTATGTAGAAGGGGGCTTTCTGTATGGTTCGCTGTATGTTCCGATATTTTCTCCTGCTGGTTGTTTTCCTTTTTCCTCCGGCCGTATCTGCGGCAGGGGCCTTTGGTCAGGAGGTAGTGGTCTATTCGGCGCGAAATGAGCAACTGATCCGGCCGCTTTTTGAGGCGTATACGAAGGAGACAGGCGTCCGGGTGCAATTTATCACGGATAAAGAAGGCCCGCTTCTTTCGCGTCTTCAGGCGGAAGGACGGCATACCGCTGCCGATCTGTTTATGACGGTGGACGCCGGAAGCCTCTGGCTTGCATCCAAAGAGGGGCTTCTTCAACCGGCCGTCTCCGATCTGTTGGGCCGGAATATCCCCCAACATCTACGCGATCCGGATCGGCACTGGTTTGGCCTGTCGGTACGGGCCCGAACTATTGTCTATCATACCGAAAAGGTTGCCTCCTCCGAATTGTCTACCTATGAGGCGTTGGCCGATCCTAAATGGCGGGGACGTCTTTGTTTGAGAACAGCGAAGAAGGTCTATAATCAGTCGCTGATTGCGATGATGATTGTTGCGCTCGGGGCGTCGGAGACGGAACATATTGTGCGATCATGGGTGCGCAACCTGGCGACCGAGGTGTTTCCGGATGATACAAAGGTGATGGAAGCGGTGGCAGCCGGACAATGCGATGTCGGTATTGTGAACAGCTATTATTATGGTCGTCTCATGCAGAAGTCGCCGCAGTTGCCGCTAAAACTCTATTGGCCGAATCAGAATGACCGTGGCGTGCATGTGAATATATCGGGGGCGGGGGTGACCCGTTATGCAAGACATCCCAGGGAGGCCCTTATGTTGTTGGAGTGGCTCTCTTCCGAAAAGGGCCAGCATCTGTTTGCCGATTTGAATCTTGAATATCCTGCCAATCCCACCGTGGCGCCGGATCCGATCGTCGCCTCCTGGGGTCCCTTTAAGCAAGACCAGATTCCCGTGTTTAAGGCGGGCGCCTTACAGGGAGATGCGATCCGCCTGATGGATCGCGCCGGCTATAAATAAGCCCCCTCCAATAGGCAAAAAATGGGTCTAAAAATTAAATTAAGCGGTTGGCAGTCGGTAGCCATCATGCTTGCCTTCTTGGTCCTGGTTCCTCTGGCCGTTCTCTTCTCTTCGTTCTTTTTACCATCCGACGGTGTTTGGCGGCATTTGATCGATACCGTCTTAATGGAGCTTTTATTCAACACGTTCTGGCTGGTGGCGGGGGTCGGCATCGGCACGACGTTGTTGGGGGTCAGCCTTGCGTGGCTTACAGGCGTATGTGATTTTCCGGGTCGGAAACTGTTTGATTGGGCCCTGTTGCTGCCGCTGTCGATCCCCCCCTATGTGATGGCGTTTGTCAGCATTGGGCTCCTTGATTTTACAGGGCCGATTCAGACCCAACTGCGTGCCTGGTTTGGGCCGATTTGGTTTCCTAAAATTCGCTCCGTGGGTGGTGTGATTTTGGTGATGACGCTCGCCCTTTATCCTTATGTCTATGCCATTGCAAGGAATGCCTTTATCTCCCAGGGTCGAAATACGTTGGAGGTAGCGCAGTCGTTGGGTCATAGCCGGTTTGGCGGGTTTTTCCGCGCGACCCTGCCGATCGCCCGCCCGGCGGTGATCGCCGGCTTGATGCTCGCCCTGATGGAGGCCATCGCCGATTTCGGAGCGGTTTCTATTTTTAATTACGATACCTTTACGACTGCGATTTATAAGGCCTGGTTCGGATTCTACTCTCTTGCCGCCGCGGCGCAGTTGTCATCGTTTCTGGTGCTGATTGTTTTTGCGATGCTCCTTCTGGCGCAGCGGTTTCGTCCCCCTTATATGTCGCCCCGGAAAAATGTGGTTCATGGTGAACGAATCAAGCTCTTGGGGGTGTTTCGCCTGCTGGCCTTTGCCTATGCTGCCATGGTATTTGCCGTCGCCTTTGTTGTGCCGGTGTCGCAGCTTTCTTTATGGGCAATCAATCATGCCCCCAGAGATTTTGATCGCCGTTTTATAGAGATATTTGGACGTTCCTTATTCCTCGGAGGGGTGTCGGCCCTCCTCGTCTCGGCCTCTGCCCTTTTTCTGGCTTATGCAAGAAGGTTGAAAGGAGATCGGATCACGCGTGTGGCTGTTCGATTATCCACGTTAGGGTATGCCCTTCCAGGTTCTGTTCTTGCCGTCGGCATTTTTATCCCCCTCGTCTGGTTGGACCGAAAAATCATTGGTTGGGGAGCGGGCCTGTTTCATCTTCCTCTCGGTTTTTTTTTAACGGGGACCCTGGCGGCCATGCTGTTAGGGTATCTCATCCGTTTTCTTGCGGTGGCCCACGGTTCTCTTGACAGCGAGATGCGTCAAATTCCAAACAGCATGGATGAGGCGGCCCGGAGCCTGGGTTTAACCGGAAAAGCCCGTCTGAAGAAAGTTTATTTTCCAATGTTGCGGGGCGGGTTGTTGACCGCTGCCACGTTGGTATTTGTTGATGTGATGAAGGAGATGCCGATTACGTTGATGACCCGACCTTTTGGGTGGGATACGCTTTCTGTTCGGATTTTCGAAATGACGTCGGAAGGGGAATGGGAACGCGCTGCCCTGCCGGCGATCGCCTTGATTGTGGCCGGCCTTGTTCCGGTGCTGTTGTTAACCAGACTGCATTTTAGGCTGGGGCCTTATGGCCGGCCTGGTAAGGAACGATCATGGATCGGGTGATTGAGCTTCTGTCGATTACCAAGCTCTACCCTGGAAGTAGCATGCCAGCGGTGGCGGAAGTCTCATTTGCGGTCCATAAAGGGGAGATTATGGCGCTTCTGGGGCCGAGCGGCAGTGGGAAAACAACGTTGCTCCGACTGATTGCCGGCTTTGAGGCCCCTGATCAGGGATCGGTTTTTTTAAGGGGTAGTGAGGTGAGTCGGCCCGATCTTTGCCTTCCGCCCGAAAAGCGGGGTGTCGGAATGGTGTTTCAAGATTATGCCCTTTTTCCGCACCTGACCGTAGAGGAGAATGTGGCCTTTGGCCTCGGGGGTCTTCATCGCGATGTTCGAACGAAAAAGGTGCGCGAGGTGATTCATCTGGTTGGGCTAACCCATTTGATGCGCCGATATCCCCAGGAGCTTTCCGGGGGGGAGCAGCAGCGGGTGGCCCTTGCCCGCGCGTTGGCTCCGGATCCGGTGATGATCCTGTTGGATGAACCCTTTAGCAATCTCGATCAACATATGCGGGAAGAGATGCGCTGTGAAGTTCTGGCGATCTTGCGTCGAACGGGGAGCACCGCCATCCTGGTGACGCATGATCACGATGAGGCCTTTGCCATGGCGGATAAAATTGCCGTATTAAATCAGGGTCGTCTCGAACAGGTGGATCTCCCCGATAGGATCTATCATCTCCCTGCAACCCCCTTTGTGGCGACGTTTGTGGGCCAGACCGATTTTATGGCCGGGGTGATTCAAGAGGGCGCGGTTTTTACAGAGATCGGTTGTTTCCCCGATCCTCTTCGCTTGCCCTCAAAAACGGAGGTGGTGGTGATGATCCGCCCCGATGATATTGATCTGATTCCGAATGTGAATGGAATGGCGGAAGTGAAAAGCCGCTTATTTAAGGGAGACGAGAATCTCTACACCGTTATGCTTTCTTCCGGACAGGCGCTCCATAGCAGCCAGCATTCTCTGACCGTGTATCCGGAAGGGATGAAGGTGGATTTGTCGCTGAAGGTCACCCACACGGTTCTTTTTAAGAGGTCTGACCTACCCAAGAACAGAGATAGAAAATGACAATCCACCCTATCCCTCTCCCATCAAGGGAGAGGGGAGAATGTAGGATTTCTATCTCTGTTCTTGGACCCTAAAAAGGTCTTGACAACGATCGGGCGCTAAGATAATATTGAATTTGATAATCATTATCAATATTGTGGTTCGGTGAGTAGGGGCATGAAGGCGGAGGATTTACTTCAAGGGCATATTATCAGCCATCATCTGAAAATAACGAAGGAGCGTAACGCCATCCTTCGCGCCTTTATGGAGGCGACGGAGGCGGAGCGCCATGTGACGGCGGAGGAGCTGCATCATAAGATGAAGAAGAAAGGCTCTCCCATCGGCCTTGCGACGGTCTACCGGACATTAAACCTGCTCTGCGAATGCAAGTTGGCGGAACAGAGGCAGTTTGGCGATGGCCACACCCGCTATGAGTTGACCTATAATGTCGGCCACCATGATCACCTAATCTGCACCGAATGTCATAAAATTATTGAGTTTGAGAACCTGTTGATTGAACAACTGCAGGATAAGGTGGCCAAGAAGCATCACTTTACCATTTATAGTCATAAACTAGAACTATACGGTCTTTGTTCGGAATGTATCAAGACTCAAAACAAGGGCAAGGGGCAGGGAAAGAAGGGATAAAGTCGAATCACCGTTATTCACAATTGCTGAAGAAAAGGGGAGGGAAAGATGTTCATTGTTAGAAAAACATGGTTACTAGAGTTTTTGTCTGTCACTTCTGTGCAATTTTCGCAGAAGTTTTGGACAGAGAGTGGACGTTTAAGCAGCGAGCGGGTGCGAGCGTTGTGGGGGAGGTTCCAATCCGGCTTTGCCGGTTGGAGGGGGAGACGCGAGCCCCTTTGCGGCTTAGCCGCGTTGGGTGCGTTGGTCTTAATGTTTTCCACCTCGTCATGGGCATTGGAGATGGAGGGGGGGACGACGGAAAATATCTATGGAAAATTGACCTGGCACGGGTACGGGGAGTTGCATTATAACAGCCCGAAAGGTTCTTCCGTTCCTAAAGATGGCGATCCCGCGATTATGGATTTTCATCGGTTGGTTTGGGGATTGGCCTATCATTGGAACGACCAGATCAGTCTTCATACCGAGATCGATTTTGAGCATGCGGTCAACGCGTCCGACCTGGAGTTGGAATACGCGTATATTGATTTCTTGGTGACGCCGGCGATAAATTTTCGGATGGGCGCGGTTTTAATGCCGGTCGGGCCGCTGAATGAGTTTCATGAGCCGCCCCTCTTCTATAGCGTGGAGCGGCCCTATGTGCAAAGAACCATTATTCCAACCACCTGGCAGGAAGGGGGCCTTGGGATATTTGGATCGCCGTTTAACGGGGCGCTCAAGTACAGGCTCTATTATGTCTCAAGTCTGGATGCCTCGAAATTCACGGCCGACGATGGTATCCGTAAAGGGCGCGGAAAGTTGAAGGAGGCGAAGTCGGATGATAAGGCCTTAGTGGGCCGTATAGAGTTTGTTGCCGTTCCCGGGTTGACGTTGGGAGGGTCTGGTTATAAGGGGGGGGGTAACATTCCGGATGTGGAGGTTTCGATTCTCGAAGGAGACCTGCGTTACCGGATCGGCGGTCTGGATATTCAAGGGGTCTACGCGACGATTGACGTGGATGAAGCGCAGAAAATCACGGCCACCAGCGCCGTCGGTTCAAAAATGGTCGGTTGGACCACAGAGGTGGCCTACCACTTCCTCCCGCTCCTCTATAAGAACACGGGAAAAGACATGGTGCTCTTTGCCCGTTGGGAGGAGTTGAACACACAGAAGGAGGTGGCATCCGGCGCAACCGCCGATCCTAAAAACGATCGAGAGGTGTTCACCTATGGGGTGGCCTATTATCCGATTGCCGATATTGCCGTGAAAACCGACCTGGAGAATTGGAAAAGCGCGGCGGGGGAACGAGATCGCCGATTGAATATCGGCCTTGCCTATATGTTTTAACCTGCGAGGGGTGACTGAATGGTTGCCCCTTTTTTTATGGCCCAATTTTATAGCAAATTTTATAGAAGGATTCGTTATCTCATGGGGTCCCCTTTTGAGATAACAGCCTATGGCGAGGCCGCGGTCTGTTTAAGCGGACTCGATGCGGCTTTCAAAGAAATTGATCGGATTGATCGGCTCATTTCCATCTTTCGCCCGGAGAGCCAAATTGCGCTGATCAATCGCCTCTCACAGAGAGGTTTCTTCCCAATGGGGCCTGAACTTCTTCACCTTATTTCCTCGGCGATCGATTATTCACAGATAAGTCAGGGGGCCTTTGATATCACCTCCGGCCCCTTGGTGGATATGTGGGGGTTTGGGATTCCGGGAGAAAGGGGCGTTCCATCCCACGAAGAGATATCCGCGGCGCTCCCTCATGGCGGTTCTCAATATCTTCGGGTTCATCAGGGGGGGCTTGAGTTTTTAAGAGACGGGATGAAACTGAACTTCGGAGGAATCGGGAAGGGCTACGCGGTCGATCGCGCGGTGGACAGATTAAAGGAATACGGCATTCAATGCGGCATGGTACACTGCGGCAGCGCCACGTTCTGTCTGGGGGCGCCTCCGGGCGAGGGAGGCTGGCGTGTGGCCGTTCGTGATCCGCGTGGCGAGAGGGGGGATATCGGAACGGTCCTTCTTTGCGATCAGGCGATCGCAACATCGGGAGATTATGAGAAATGCTTTTATGACGGGGGACGGCGTGTCAGCCATCTTATTGATCCCAGAACAGGATATCCCGCTTCAGGCACGGCGAGCGTCAGCATCATAGCCGGATCGGCCATGGAGGCCGACGCCTTATCGACCGCCTTCTTTATCCTAAACGAGGGTGAGAGGAGGAAGGTCTTTGACGCCTTCCCACGGATGGAAGGATTGATTGTGGAAGAAGATGGGTTTGGAAAACGGGTGTTTTCTCCGACACCGGCGTGGAGTGAGAAATGGCATGGGCAGAGCCGACGCCGTTTCCTGGCATTAGCGGCGCTTGCCCTGGCCACCCTGATCTTCCCCTTGCCCTTGCGCGCCCGGGCCACGACGGTCTATCTTACGGAGGATGAGGCGCTTTATGCGATGATGCCCGGCGCCGACCGTTTCGATACGGAAGAAATAGGGCTCTCTCCCAATCAATTATCGAAGGCGGAAGCGCTCGCAGGCAAGCGATTCTTGGAATCGCGCTTTCGGTTTCGGGTGGGACGAACCGGAGAAGAGGCCATTGGCTATGCGATGGTTCTGGATGTGATTGGAAAAGAGCGTCCCATTACCTTTCTCATCGGTATCTCCCCAGAGGGCGCCATTATGGGGATCGAGGTATTGATCTATCGCGAATCGGAGGGGTCTGAAGTCCGCCATCGCCGCTTTATGGGGCAATTTCTAAAGAAGAAAAAAGACGATCCGCTTCGCCTGGGACAGGATATCCAGCCGATCAGCGGCGCCACGCTTTCATCCCGTGCGGCGGCCTATGCGGTGAAAAAGGCGCTATCGATTTTTGAGGTGGTTTATCAGAAGGGGAACCCCGGTTGAAGAATTTCACAAAGCCCGGAAACTGGCTCTCCGAATCCTCCTTTGAAATTCGGTGTATCTACACCCTCTTTCTTGTATTTGCCCTGATCGGGCATGCCAGTTTTATCTTAATCGCGATCTTTCGAGTGGGGCCTGGGTTTCATGAAATCGTCCGGCATTACTTAGGGGCCGAGGGAACGGAAATGGCCTTTCCAAAAGAATTCATCGAAATTCTGGAGATCACCCATTTTCATGCCTACATCGAGGGAATTTTACTTTTGGTCTTAACCCATCTCTTTGTCGCTGTGCCACTTTCCAAGCGGGTGAAAGGGTGGGTGATCGGCCTCTCCTTCGGGTGCACCCTGTTGGATTTGATCTCTCCCTGGGCGATTCGCTACCTCTCTCCCTATGCCGCGATCGGCCAAATCGTCGCATGGATAGGGATGGGAATCAGTTATCTCCCTCTTACAGTCATTCCACTTTATTTTCTCTGGAGAAAATCCGCCCCTTCCCCTGATTGACATCCCGTGTTCCCTTTTGCTAAAGAGAAACCAAGAGGGCGATTAGCTCAGTGGTAGAGCGCTTCCTTCACACGGAAGAGGCCGCTGGTTCGATCCCAGCATCGCCTACCAGGTTTATATCCCTTTCCTGCGTATCCCATGAGCGGTTTTACATCCATTCATCCCATCGTGGCTATCTTAAAGAGAGAGATGAAACGTTTGAGGCGGCCGGTGGTGGGGGAGATTGCCGAAAAGACGCGAAATCCTTTCTTAGTGCTGATCTCATGTCTGTTGAGCCTGCGCACCCGGGATGAAACAACGGCGGCGGCCTCAAGCCGGCTTTTTGCGCTGGCAGACACGCCACAGGAGATGGTGATGCTCGCTTCGCATAAAATAGAAGCCGCCATCTTCCCTGTTTCGTTCTACCGTAACAAGGCAAGAAGCATCCAGGGGATTTGTCGCGCGTTGCTCGAAAAATATGGAGGAATCGTTCCCCATTCACTGGAGGCCCTTTTAACGCTTCCAGGGGTGGGGAGAAAGACGGCCAATCTGGTGGTGACGGTGGCGTATCGAAGGCCGGGCATCTGTGTCGATACCCATGTGCATCGGATTTGCAACCGGCTTGGGTTGATTCAGACGAAGACGCCAGAGGAAAGCGAGATGGCTCTAAGAGATGCCCTGCCGAGACGGCACTGGATATCGTTTAACGATATGCTGGTTCCGTTTGGTCAGTTTGTCTGCAAGCCGATCTCGCCGCTATGCAGTCAATGCAAAATTTTATCCTACTGTCGGCAGGTTGGCGTGGTAAAAAAACGCTAAGCCTTTTAAACGAAGGTCAGCCAATCCAGATGCCCTTTGCCTCGGACGGTGTCAAAGAAGGCCGACTGGAGCGCCTGTGTGATCGGTCCCGGTCTTCCGTTGCCGATCGTGCGGCCATCCACTTCCCGGATGGGGGTGACCTCCGCCGCCGTCCCGGTGAAAAAGGCCTCATCCGCAAGATAGAGATCGTCTCGGCTAAATCGTTCCTGGACAACCTTGACCTTTTGTTCATGGGCCAACTGAAGGATGGTGTCTCGGGTGATCCCTTCCAGGATAGAGGTCAGTGGTGTTGTTTTAAGGGTCCCTTTGCGAACGATAAAAATATTCTCGCCTGGCCCCTCGGCCACGAATCCATCGGTGTCTAAAAGAATGGCCTCGTCATACCCCGCTTCTTTGGCCTCTCTCTTCGCGATCTGGGAATTTACATAATAGCCAGTGACCTTCCCGCGGGTCATCGCCGCGTTCACATGGTGTCGGGCGAACGATGAGACACAGACCCGAATCCCGCGCTGGATTCCTTCCTCCCCCAAGTACGTTCCCCAAGGCCATGCGGCGATGGAAAGATGAATGGGGTTTTCTTGAACGTAGAGCCCCATTTCTCCGTAGCCGATAAAGGCGATGGGCCGAATATAGCCCTCTTCCAGTTTGTTGACACGGACCGTCTCAATCGTCGCCTCCTCAATCTCTTTTCTTAAGAAGGGGATTTTCATTCGGACAATGTGGGCCGATTCCAGAAGCCGCCTTACATGGTCTTGGAGGCGGAAAATCGCCGTGCCTGAAGATCCCTTATAGCAACGGATTCCTTCAAAGACCCCCAACCCATAATGAAGCGTATGGGTGAGGATATGAACGGTTGCCTCTTTCCATGGAACAAACTTGCCATCCATCCAGATAAAAGACGTCTCTTTTACCACGTTTCCCCCTTTCACATAAAACGTGACACGATTCGGGGCCTACCTTGCCTTCTTCATCTGCTTAAGGAGGAGAACCGAATTCGGTCCGCCTTTCTTTCCTGTCAGCAGCCAATCCACGCTGACCCGCCCAATTTCGGCAATACGGACCAAGAGTTCTGGCGACGGGATACGTCCCCGTTCATAACGGCTGATGTAGTTTTGCTTTTTTACCCCGAGTGTTTGTGCAAAATCAACCTGTGTTTCCCCGCCGCGCACCGCCCTGATCCGCTCGCCTACTTTTTGGGGAGATATCTTTTTCATTTTTAATCCCCCTTGTGTGTATACAGTTAAGGTCAATCTCTTTCCGGTCTATCCAACCGGAGACTAACCACTTTCTGATATTAAGTTTACTTCGGAATTGCCAGATGTCAAGTGCGGCGCCTTGTCCAAGATACAACATACGCATGGATCTGCATGGTGGTGCGCCCAGAGGGATTCGAACCCCCGACCCCTTGGTTCGAAGCCAAGTGCTCTATCCAACTGAGCTATGGGCGCATCCATAAAAGAGCAAGACCAACAAAATAGTCGCGGCCCCCTTCGATCCCCTTCACTGAAGGGTATTTCCATTGTGTCATAGAACTGGGGTGAGTGACGGGGATCG
>CAYJWQ010000013.1:21901-32456 GCA_964373895.1 uncultured Nitrospirota bacterium | reverse complement strand
CAGAACAGGCTCCATGTAAAAAATGACGGCAACACCGCCCCCAATGGCATATTTCCGAATGATTCCCCTCTTTGCGAGTTCATTTAAAACTTTGAGTGTTTTTTCCATCCTACTCCGAATTCGCTTTTCACACGAGCCGTGTGAGGCCGTTCAAAATCATATCCTCAATCCCTTTGCACAGGCGCTGCGCGCTGGCCTTATGATAGGCTTTCCGATTCGGTCAGTTCCTTTCATAACTTCAATAATGCCTTAGGATCTTCCTTCAGAACAATCTCCTTCAGTTCTTGAAACCATTTTTCTCTCGTATAATAGGTTACGATGCTCATTAAAACATTTTTCAGACCTTCCCCTATTTGCCTGACGGCGTTAGGATTCGGATGGTAAATGTTATAAATTTGTTGTATCGAGATAAAATGGTCGTTCTTATCTCGACGTTTATGAGCAATCAATTTATTGCGAACTATCTTTGTCCAGCCTTCTTTTTTCAGGTGCTGCTTGAATGCTATATATTCGGATGGCACCTGACTTTTCATAAGCCTGCTGTAGAGGTTACTCTCATGATCAAAGTTATCCAGTTCAATAAGAATTTTCTCTTCAGCCAGCATTGAAAACGGATGAGGGAATCTTCCACCATAGTATTCAGGTAAAGTTTTTCCGTTGTATTCGTCATACAACATCAAAGCGTATTTCAGTTGAAATAAAATCGTGTGGAAAATAGTTATTGATTCAGAGAACTTCTCTATTTCCTGTGTGTTCATTTTGAAGTATCAGTTATGAGTTATTTGGGTTTGTGATGATCGCTTTCTCTTTATTCGTCAATCCATACAACTCAAACATCAACTCATCAATCTCCTTCTCCAGTCGCGTCACATCCGGGCCGCTGTCAAAAGTCTTCGGGTGTTTTTTCCATACCCCGCCCGCATGAATTTGTTTGGGGCAATAAAACAGAGGATGCCGCCGGGCCGGAGGAGATCAAGACCTCTGGCGTAAAAGTAGGTGTATAGGTCGGCGGTGGAGGTGAAAAAACCGCCGAACTCTTCCTGAAGCAGTGGCTTCATGTGACGGATCAATTCTTGACGGACATAGGGCGGGTTGGCGATGACGATGTCAAACCCGCCGGGGTTCCCGGCGAAGGCCTCGGCAAAAAAGAGGCGCAATGGAGTCACGGGCCAGGTACCAGTTCTTCGAAGGGCCTCCCGTTCCAACCGAATCCGCTCCAGATGGTTCCCTGCTTCTTTGAGCTTCACTGCCCAATCCCGTGGAAGGTCCGCTGGTTTCCGATGCATCTGGAGGGCCTTGTCTAAAACCTGATCTTGCTCCCGTTTCCAGTTCGTCTCGTGCGTGTTCCAATGTTCATCGAGAATGCCCTTCAAATCGATCTCGATTGATTTTCTCAAATGCTGCTTTTCCGCATCGGCATGGGTTCGGTAATAGGTCGCCAAGTGTTGTACGATCGCGGCAGTCCGACTGTCCCGCTCGGACAGGTAGAGTTTTTCCGATTTCTCAAAACCAGGGCCGGAATGGGGCGGGAGGATCGGTTCGCCGTCCAGCTTTTCCCGAAGGGTATCCCCTTCAACGATCCGATAATCGAGATTGGGCAGTGGAGAAGGCTCTGATTCGTCCACCACCATCGAGAGCCATAATCGTAGCCGGGCAATCTCGCAAGCCTCTGGGTTTTTATCCACTCCAAAGAGATTGTTCCCTATCATCTCCCGCTTCCAGCCCCCGATGTGTCCTGCCTGTACGGCTTCGGACTCGCCTAACAGACGGCCGCAGACGGAACGAATATGGAGTAGCTCATGGAGCATTCCTAAAAGAAATGCCCCGCTACCCACGGCCGGGTCCAACACCTTGAGTTCTCGAATCCTGCCCTGAATTTCGCGGGACATGGCTTTGTCAATGTTAGGAAGGTTTCCCTCTAAAGGGGCCTCGAACAAATCGTCGTAGGCATTCCGGTCAATATCTGTTTGTGCGTGAAGATGA
This sequence comes from uncultured Nitrospirota bacterium, assembly GCA_964373895.1. Taxonomy (GTDB): domain Bacteria; phylum Nitrospirota; class Nitrospiria; order SBBL01; family SBBT01; genus SBBT01. Next base: position 30,473 of record CAYJWQ010000013.1, on the reverse strand, counting down.
TGAAACAGGCTTTCCCTGCACATGAACTCGACAATGGTTCGAGGGGTGTAGTAGGTCCCGGAGGCGTGGCGGTCATTCGCCGCCAAAAGGTTCTCAAAGACCTTTCCGAGCATCTCCGGATCGATATCGACATCCTGGTCCAACGGGGTTGATTCGGCGATGGTGAAGTTGTAGGCGCCAAGAAAATCGAAAAAGTTCTTAAAGCTTTGATCGGGGATCAGTGGGTGTTTGAGCGAGTCGCTTTCGAAGAACGCTTCACGTGGCTCGAAAAGGCCTCCGTTCAGGTAAGGGATCGCGTATTCTTTACTTCCGATATTTTTTTGTTTGCCGGGGGTGTTGAGACCGTTGAAGAAAAGGGGTTCCAGACAGTCCCAATAGAAGCCGCTCCCTTTGTCGTTTTGATACGGAATAAAAAGGTTTTGAACGAAGGCCTTGTCACCGTTGAGCCATCCCTTTTTCTGGATAAAGTAGAGAAAGAGAATCCGGCCAAGAAGGAGTTGGGTGAACCGGTGTAGGTTCTCCTCGCCCTTGTCTCCCATGAAATGGGCCTTGCCCTTATTGGAGCTTCTGATCGCTTCGACGTAGGACCAGAAGTGATCTCGATAACCCAGGAAGAAATCTTTACCAATCTTCTCGACATCAAAAGCCTCATCATGTCTCTCCTGAATGGCAAGTGGTGAAAGGCCGTACAAGGTTTTGGGGATCGATTCCATATCCAACATGGCGAGCCGCTCGGCCGCCGTCCGGTAATACTCGTGGGGCCGGATCGTGATACGTCGGAAGACCCGGCGTTTTTTTACCTCCTGATGATATTTGACATTGATAAAATGCCATTGAGTTTGGGTATGATCGGAGACGATAAAGAGGGCGTAAGGATGATCGCTGAGGAGCCTGCTAATCATGGGGCGTTCTGATCCCAAGAGCAGCCTGTCGGAATTTAGCCGCGCATAGATCAGATGAAAGTCGCCCTGTCCTGCAAAGAGAATCGGATCTTCGGCCAACCCACGAGTGGCAGCCTCCGGCCATCCACGACGCGATAGAGGTTGATTGATCCGCTCATAGTTCAATTGCGACCAGAACAACTCCTTCAACGGGTCAAGGCTGTTTAGATTCTGTAGGATGCTAAGAACAGATTGCTCAACATCTTTCATGTTTTTACCCTTTTTCTTGCCTTCATTTGTGGCCGTTGAGACTTAACCCACGCATCAATCTCTTCTAGATCAAACCGCCATTGATTGCCAATCTTTGAAACTGGGATTTTACCTGCTGAGTAAACTATAGTTGAACGAGTAACGGCTGATGAGCTCATGGCGCGCATCAGAAAGCATACGCGGAAAGGATCCGTCTACTACACCGACCCCTTCCGCAGTGCTACAACTCATTGAAACGCATGGGGAAGCACCACCGGCTGAACAACAGCAAGGCGTTTGCCTATAATGGAACGAATCACATCAACGGCATTGAGGGATTTTGGAGTTATGCAAACATATTCTCTACAAACGATTTTATCCTGCCTAACTCGCCATTTTCTCGATCGCCCGCTCCACCGCTTCGATTTTAGAGACCACTTTGGTATCGAGCCGGCGGATATCGGCCCGGATTAATTCAAGCTCGGGTTGAATCAGAATCAGCATGTTTTTCTGTGGTTCGGCCGCCAGGGTCATCGCCTTGGCAAGGCTCCCCTTTGCTTTTTCGATCTCTGATTCCGCCTCGCCGAAGTTTTTGTCCTGAATGTTTGATCTGGCCGATGCTAACAACCTTCTTGCTTCAATCATGTTGAGGCGAAGCCGAATGGAGGCGATCTCCGCATTGACCGCTCGGCTTTTAACCAGCATCTCGTTTTGGAGTGTGAGATAGTTTTTTTTGATCGCTTGCGTTCCCGCGGAACCCAAATAATATCCCGCGCCGAAGCTGCCAAGAAATAAAAAGAGAAAAATAATCGATTTGAGCATCACGACTCCCCTTTCTGGTTCTTTATGATTAATCCGGACCGTTTATTGAGAATCCTTCCCACATTGCCAGCCGCATAGGTTCGGACCGAGAGATCGGGATCTTTTAAGCCCGCTTTAAGGAGAGGGATGGCCTCCTCCTCCCCGATTTCCCCAATGGCCCGCACAACGGCAATACGCACCCGCGGGGCGGTATCGCCTAATCCTTTCGCAAGAAGCGGGAGGGCCTCTTTGCCGCCGACCTTCCGTAAAGACCCGATCGCAAAATGGCGCGCCGCATAATCACTTTCCGTCATGGCGGCCTCATAGGTCGAAAGCGCCTTTTTCCCCAGGCGATACAATCCTTCCGCAGCGGAGACGCGGACATAGACATCCGGATCGGCAAGGGCTGCCGTTAGATGCGGGATTGCCTTCGGGTTGCCAAGTTTTCCAAGCGACGTCGCGGCGGCCCCTCGCACGGCGGGGGCTTTATCTTTCATGGCATGGGCAAGTGTTGCATAGCCCTCGGGCGATACAACCTGTTCCGAGACAGGCCCGCTTCGGGAGAACTCCCCTAACGCCTCCGCCGCGTACATCCGGAGGGTCTCGTTAGGATCGGACAGGATTTTGATCAGAAGGGGAATCGCCTCATTTTCCCGTGTTCTTCCCATGGCGACCGCCCCCGCTTGTCGAATGAGCGGGTCGGGTGTCTGGATCATTTCGGCCATTGTCGCAAAGGCCGCACTATCTTTCCGTCTGGCCATCGCCGCGAGGGAGAAAAGCCGGACGGATGGATCGGAATCGTTTTTGAAAGTGGCGATGGCCTGATGCATGTCCACCCCGCGGATGCTATCGGAGACAGGCATGTCATCGAGCGCCTTCACGGCGGCAATCCGCACCATCCCTTCAGGGTCGGATCCCAATGCCAGCAGGAGTTTGAGCGCCTCCGATCCACCCAACATCCCCAACGCCTCGACCGTGAAAAACCGCGCAAAGACCTCTTTGTCGCGAAGGCCGGGGATCATCAGCGAAATATGCGCCGGATCGCCCATCTCGCCAAGCGCCTTGACCGCGGCGCTCCTGACAAATCCGTTTTCATGCGCGAGCGATCGTTTGATGATTCCAAGGCTGATCTCCTTGAGGAGTTGTGGGGCGGCCTCCGGGTATCTCTTTTCGATCAGGTCAAACTGGTCAAGCGCAACCAGGACTTCTCCCTGCGCGATGGCGGATAACATCTTTATGCGATGGGCTGGAAAAGAAGAGGGGATTTTCTTTAAGACCGATTCGCTTAAGGAAAGGGCGCGGGTGAAATCGTTCTTCTCGTAAGCGGTCTGGGCGCCTGCCAGCTCATCCTCTGGAGATTTGGCGCATCCGAATCCGATAAGGCCGATCAGGGTTGCAATCGCAATCCTGCCTCCCAACACCCGTCCTGTCAACGCCCGCCCGCGCTCGCCAGAAAAATGGCTCATACTCTGTCCAAGTTTTTGGAAAATTTCATAGAGGTTACTCATAAAAGGCCTATTTCCGCCGCACAAACGAGAAGAGGAGCGCAATGACCGATAAGGCGACGAGCGCGCCTATCAATATCTTCACGGAATCCTCTCCCGTCCCTATAGGCCGGAAGGAGACATCGTGGTACATAAAAAAGAGGACGAATATCATGCCGGCCAGGACGGTTCGATAGGCCAGCCTATAAATTTTTGTTAAGATGTCTGTTAAATCTTCCGAATGCATTTGGGTCTGAAATTGCCCTTTGCTGGTGAGGTCAACCAGTGACCTTAACGCGGCGGGAAGCTCCAGGAGCGCGGAGACGATCTCTTTCCCCTTGGAAAATATATGAGAGGGTCCGCCTTTCACAAACTCCTGGGCGTAAGGTCTGGCAAGTTCAATAATGTTTAAGTCAGGGTCAAGTTGGGAGCAGAGGCCGTTGAGCATTCCGGCGGTTCGGCCAACCAGAATGAAGTGATTTGGGAGTTGAAGAGAGGGATACACTTGAAAAAGGGTGGATAAATCCTCGGCGATCTGCATGAAGGTAATGCGCTTAAAGGCCCGGGGAGAGATATCTCGGTAGCGTTCCATAAAAAAGTGCACGATCTTTTCAATGTCCTCCGTTTTTTCGCTCCGCGCGATAAAACCGAGATCAAACAGGGCCTGCGTAATATCCGGGATATCCCGCTCGATAATCGCCATAATCATCTTTTTCATTCCCCGATGCATGGCAGGGTCAATCTGTTGCATCAATCCGAAATCCACGAAGACCAGACGCGGGCCAGGTTGAACAAAGAGATTCCCAGGGTGGGGATCGCCATGAAAAAATCGGTGTTGCAATATCTGCTTCATGTAAGATTCAGCGAGCAGGGTAGCAACCTGCTTCGTGTTAATTCCGGCCCTGCCGATCTCATCAATCCGACTGATTTTGATGCCATCGACAAACTGCAAGGTGAGGACACGTTGTGTCGTATGCTTCCACACCACCCGGGGGACGACAATGCGGTCGTCCTCGGAAAAGTTTTTATGAAACTGCTCTGCCTGACGGCCTTCAATAATATAGTTCATCTCATGATGCACAATTTTTGAGAATTCATCATAGAGAATATCAAAACGGATGTTGGGGAAAATTTTCTGAAGCCCCCAGACAATCAAGCGGATCGCCCGCAGATCGGTCTCGACCACCAGCTCTATTCCGGGATATTGGACTTTAACGGCCACCCGCGTGTCGGTTGCAAGACCGTTTTGCGCGGCCTCCCTTAATACGGCCTCGTGAACCTGGCCCAACGACGCAGAGGCGACAGGGTTTTCGTGAAAAACACGAAAGATTGTCTCCGGAGGCGATCCAAGCTCCTCAACAATTCTGGCTCGAATTTCCTGATAGGGCGCGGGCGGAACTTGATCTTGCAGCAGCGAGAGCGCCTTTGTGTAGGCCTCGGGAAGGAGATCGACGCGGGCGCTCATAAACTGACAGACTTTAATGAGGAGCCCTTTAAGAGATAAGGCCGCCTGTTGAAGCCTTAGGGCGTTTTTCCGATGGACCTCCTCCCCCCATTCAGTTTTCCGATTCCGGGAGGCCAGCAAGGAGGCAAATTCATAGAAGAAATAACTAAGAAAAATCTGGCAGGCGACCCATAGAATGCGGATAATCCTTCCACGCAGATGGACCGCCCCCGTGGAGGGAGGGGGAGAAGAAGCTGGCCGGCCAGATTGATTGGCCGTGCCGATAGAGGCGCTGGGGGATACGACCTCCGTGTCGAGGGGACTGGGCATCTGTGCAAATATCCATTTCCTATTGGGCGGCCTATCTTAGCAAGATTGCAGGGGAGGATCAACAGGAGAGGACGATCGACTGATGTCAGGCCGTCTGTGTAAAAAGGTTGTGGGGGTATGCCCCCCCCCGTAAACTCCTGGGGCTGATCCAGACATCCTATTGAGGGGATAACAACAACAAAAATCACACATTGACTCCATTCAAACTGATTGATATACTGTCATAATTATGTATGATGTGCTTGATCCAGAGAAGGTAATGCAGCCGCATCGGAGAAGAAAGATGTTGGGGGAGATGCTCGTTGAAGCGGGGCTCCTTTCCAACTATCAATTGGCGCGTGCTTTGGCAGAACAGAAGTCTCATGGTGGTCGGATGGGAAAGATACTCAATAACTTGGGCTTCGTTACGGAAGAAGGAATTATTGGTGTATTGGGAAAACAGCTTGGAATTACGTACAAAGACTTATCGGGCGTTTCTGTTGAACAAGAGATCGTTCGGACGGTTCCAGAACCTGTGGCGCGTCGACATCAGGTTATCCCGATCGCAAGAACCGGGAAGTCGTTGACGCTGGCCATGGTTGACCCCTTGGACGTGTTTGCCATTGATGATATTTCCCGTCTAACCGGATGTGAGATTACGCCCGTCATCAGTAAGGCTGCTGATATGCCTGCCGCAATTGATCGGCATTATTCCGAGACCTCTTCGATGGAAGAGGCGGTGAAGGCCGCCGGAGAGGAATTAGACGAAAAGATAGAGGAGAGAACAACCACGGTGGAGCTTGCGAAGCTTGCGGAGGACGCGCCGGTGGTAAAGCTGGTCAACACCATGATCGCGCAAGCGGTCAAGGAGGGGGCAAGCGATATTCACGTTGAGCCGGAGCTCGATTCCCTTCGAATTCGATATCGCTGTGATGGGCTGCTGCATGATGTGATGAGTGTCCCGCGTAACCTTCAAGCGGGGGTGACTTCCCGTATCAAGATTATGGCAGATCTGGATATTTCGGAGCGAAGAATGCCGCAGGATGGACGGCTTCAAGTTAGCGTGAGCGGACGGGACGTTGATATCCGGCTGTCGACCTTGCCTACGATATTCGGAGAAAAGATCGTGATGCGCCTTCTTGACAAATCGGGCGGACGCCTGTCGTTGTCGGACCTTGGTTTTCCCCCTGAAATGATGCAGCGATTTGAAAAAATGGTCCAGCGTCCTTACGGTTTAATTCTGGTAACCGGTCCAACGGGAAATGGGAAGACCACCACACTGTATGCCGCTATCAAGAAAGTCTCTTCTGCGGAAAGGAATATTATTACCATCGAAGATCCGGTCGAGTTTCAGATGAAATCGATCAATCAGGTTCAAGTGAACGCCAAAATCGGTGTCACTTTCGCGACCGGGCTTCGCTCGATACTCCGGCAAGACCCCGATGTCATTATGGTGGGCGAGATACGCGATCGAGAGACCGCCACCATTGCCATTCAAGCGGCGCTCACCGGCCATTTGGTGTTATCAACCCTCCATACGAATGATGCGGTAGGGGCGATCACCCGGCTGATTGATATGGGATCGGAGCCGTTCTTGGTGTCATCGGCGTTGGTCGGCGTGGTGGCGCAGCGGTTGGTGCGCAAGGTCTGTCTTAAATGTAAAAAAAGCTATACCCCTCCCCAGGCCATGCGGGAGGAGCTTGGGTTAACCCAACTCTCAAGTGAAGGCGCGGAAATCCAGTTTGTAAGGGGGTCAGGTTGTCCAGAGTGCCGCGGTTCTGGATTCTCTGGGCGAATTGGCATTTATGAGCTGCTTCCCGTTGAGGATGTGATCCGGCATCTGATTGTCAATCGGGCCGCGGCGGCGGAAATCCGCCGTAAGGCAGATGGAGGGAAGTTTAGGACCCTTAGGTTCGAAGGTTTGATGAAGGCGATACAAGGCATTACCTCTATCGAAGAAATTCTCCGTGTCACACAGGAAATTGATTGATGCAATCCCAAACGTCATTATGTTGTTGACGACAAACTCCCCGTAATAAACGTCCCCCTTTGCACCCCCCTCTTTTGGGCGGCTTGCGCTATTTTATTTCAAGGACTATACTGTAGTTGATATACTAATATAGGATAGCTGGAAGCTGGCGCAGGGGTTTTCATGCCGAACTATCACTACAAGGCGAGAGATCGGGCGGGCGCTTTATTCGTTGGGACGTTTGAGAGCGCCAACGAAACAGGGGTGGCGGGGCATCTGGACCGTCTCGGTTTTACGCCTGTCTCTATTATCGAAGAGGCAAAGGGAGGCGCCTCTGCGCTGCTGACCTATCGGTTTGATCGGGTACGTCCGGAAGAGACGATCATTTTATCCCGCCAACTATTGACTTTAATCAATGCCGGCATCCCTTTTATCGGAATCTTCTCCGCCCTCGCGGATCAGACGGAGAATCCGGCGCTCAAAAAGGTGATTGTGGAGATTCGAAAAGATGTGGAGACAGGATGCGCCCTGGCCGACGCCTTCGGAAAACATCCCAAGATATTCTCCCCCCTCTATGTCAGCATGATCCGGGCGGGCGAGGCGAGCGGGATGCTCGATGTGATGCTGGAGAGGCTGGTGATGTTAGCGGAACACGATGCCGAAACGCGGGCCCGAATCAAGGCGGCGACACGCTATCCACTCATTGTAGGTGTCGCGCTGATTGCGGCCTTTGTGATTTTGGTCATGTTTGTCATCCCGAGATTTGCGGGCCTTTATGCCAACTTTGACGTGGCGCTCCCGTTTCCCACCCGTGTCATGATTGGAATCAATACGATCGCCCAACAATACGGGCTCTTTATTGCGCTCGCAGTTATTCTTGGCTGCGTTGGCGTTAAGCGGTACATTCGCACCGCCACGGGCTGGTTGCGGTGGGACAGTTTTAAATTAAAAATACCTATCTTTGGTCCTATTTTTACCAAGACCGCCCTCTCGCGATTCGCGCGGGTCTTCGGGGTGTTGACCCGATCGGGGCTCCCCATCTTGAAGACATTAGAAATTGTCTCGGAGACGGTGGGGAACAAGTTCCTCGCCCGCGTTGTCCTCTCTCTTCGCGATTCTGCCCGACAGGGGCAGGGGATTTCCCAGCCGCTGCGGGCGAGCGCGGTCTTCCCTCCGCTTGTTTTACAGATGGTGGCGGTGGGGGAGGAGACAGGAAGCATGGAAGAGATGATGATGAAGGTCTCGGAATATTACGATCGAGAAGTCGAGTATGCGATTAAAAATCTTGCCGCCAGCCTGGAACCGATTTTCCTGCTGGTGATTGGGGGCGCGGTTTTATTTCTGGCGCTCGCGATCTTTCTACCCTGGTGGAATTTGATCAATGTTGTAAAAGGAGGAGGATAGACATTTTGTCCGAGAGAGGGAGGGGACCCTT
>CAYJWQ010000013.1:12786-21801 GCA_964373895.1 uncultured Nitrospirota bacterium | reverse complement strand
TGTGGGTGCGTCAGAGAATGATGGATTTACTCTGATCGAGTTGGTGGGGGTTATTGTCATTATCGGGGTCCTGACGGTGGCGGTCATGGTCGGGTTCCAGACCCTCCATACGATTAAACTAAACCAGGCAGTAGCGAAGGTCGTCTCCGACCTTCGCTACGCCCAGCAGCTTGCGACCACGACGGGGGCGCGGTATGGCCTGACCATCGACTCCCCGGGACAGTACTCGATCCATATTGATAATATGGGCGTGGATACGCTTATTGCCGATCCAACTAATTTGGGTCGGAATTTTGTGGTTGATTTTGATTCGTATCAGAATGGGGAATTGCGCGGGGTGCGATTTGGCGCCGTGCGGCCTTTTTGCGCCATGCCGCGCTGCACGGCGTGCGGATCGGTTTTTGAGTTCAACAGCCTTGGAGCCCCGACAGATACATCGGGCAACCTCCTTTGTAGCGGCGCGATGGTCCTGACCAAAAGTGGCACGGGGGATCAGACGATTACCTTTGAGGCTAATACGGGCAAGATTACAAGTTAAAGAAGCTGTGATGCGGTCGCGCGGGTTTACATTCATCGAGGTGATTCTGGTCATCGTGATTGCGGCGGTTGCCATCCCGGTGGCGCTGTCAGTCGTGAGTTTCATGGTTCGAGGACAGCTTCTCCCCATCGGCACAACGATTGCTGCAACGCTGGCCCGGGAGGAACTTGAATCGGTGATTGCGCGAAAGCGGTCGACGTGCGGGAATTGCGGGTATGCCAACATCCCCGTTGGGGCGGGCAGCTTTACGGCGGTGAGCGGTTTTCCAAATTACCAGAGGAAAACCGATGTGGTGCTGGTGGACGCCACCATGGCGCCGTCCGTGTCAGAGATCGGATTTAAGAAAGTCACCGTGACCGTAAAGCCAATCGGCGTGGGGCCTGATATCCCAGATGCTGTCGCGGTGACCGTATTGGCCAATTATTAGCAGGATTCTGGGAGGCAGATGGTTAAAATTGCTTAGTCAAAGTTAAAATGCAAGATCAACAAGATCAATATATGCAAATTCAACAGGCGGCCCGTATGAACGCCCGTATGAACAAAAGAGGGGTAACATTCATTGAGATGGTGCTTTCGATTGTCATCATTGGTGTGATTTCGGTTATTGTCACCGAGGTGTTTGTCTATTCGAGCAGGAGTGTGATTACTGGAAATGCAACGCGAGACGCCCTCCAGACAGGACGGCTGGCGATCGATCGGATGGCCAGAGAGATACGGAACGTCCGCGGCAATCGATGCGTCAGCGCCGCCGGTAGCACCACATTTACTTTTATCGATTCCGATGATGCGACGATCACCTACCGTCAGGTGGGGGCATCCCTCATGCGCAATGGAAATATCCTTTTAGACAGAGTGAGCAATTTGACCTTCACCTATTATGATAACATGTATCCACCGAATCCCATCGCGGCGCCCACCGTCTGCCCCGCCCCCAACACCTGCTCCCCCGCCTGCACTCCTACGGATGTCTGGTCCATTAATATCGATCTGACCACCCAAGTGGGGACCGAGACGCTGCGATTGCGATCTTCGGTACACCCGTTAAGTTTCTAATAGAGAGATTTCGATGCGGAAGGCTCCTTATAAAAATCAACGTGGCGTAACTCTTATTTTTGTGATTGTCCTCCTTCTGGTGGCAGGGATGGTGGGAGCCACGTTCGTGTCGCTCATTAGCGGCGAAAGCCTCACCGCCATGGGGTATTCTGGCAGCACGGAGGCCTTTTACGTCGCCTTGGGGGGGCTCGAGGTGCAACAGCGCGTACTTTCCCAGAATTTGGAATGGTATCGCAGCGCAACCGATCCTGTTGTGGCGCCGATGGTCAACCTGGGGGCGGGATCGTTTGACGTGAACACCTATCTGCCGGCAACAGTGCTTAAGAGCCAAATCCCTACAGACATCTCCGTCGCTCCAATTCAGGCCTATACGACCGATCGCTATCCTAATTCAGGATTCCTGCAGATAGAAGAAGATATCAACGACCAGGGCGAGTTTATCCGTTACGACGGGAAAAGCGGCGACACCTTTACCGGTATTACGCGAAACGTGTCGATTGGCGGTGTGCAAGGGGAGACAGATGCCCACGCCCAGGGGAGCAGCGTCTATCCCGTAACCACACTGTCTGATCGTTTAGGTGACTTAGGGAGCCCCTGTGCTCCCACCGCGTCCGCATCGTTTCGGATTGCTGCACACCCGAAGTTTTTAGAGGCCGGGACACTCGACATTGAGGGAGAGGAGATCTTCTACAGCGGTTCTGTTTCCAGCGGGGGGGTGATGACTCTGACGGGCGTGATCCGATGCCAAAACCTGGCCTCCTCCTCGCACCCTTCGGGAAGACCGGTAACGCCGATGCAAATCGATTCGGACTCGACTGATTACGAGGCGGAAATTGTTTCCACCGGAACGCGCAGCAACCCTTTGGGCGCGTTTTATGCCGCAAAAAGGGTCCTAAGAAGGACCGTCAGGAGGTAGGCCATGTTCCAAAGACGTTCCCTATCGCTTTTTCCCATTGTGATCTTCTTCCTTTTTTGTCATGCCTACGCCGAGGCGAGGGAGGATTTTACCGTAACGCAAATATCTCCCTCCCTCGGAGCGTCGGTGACCATGGGGAGTATTGAGACGATGACCTTTCGTGTCGCCAATACCGGCAGTCCTTCCCGTAAAATTGTTTCTGTCACATTTAAGTTACGGCGTGGACGCAACACAAAGGGGGGCGCCTTTTTGTCGGGTACCCCTCCGGAAGGGTGGGCAAGCACGGGCAAAGCTGGACGTAAGCGAATAACCTTTAAAACGACCTCATGGGATCATGCGATTGACGTTGGGGGAGTTAAAGATTTTAAGTGGACGATGCGCGCCGGATCGGCGCCGGAGGATGTGAACGAGACTCTAAGGAAGGTGTCGGCGAGATTTTCTAAAAGGGAAACAGGGTCCCGCAAAAAAGCATCGCTTAGGAATGTCGGGTCATGGACACTGAAATCGTTGGAGATCGCCTCTTTTAAGATAACGAATATGGCAGGCAATCCCGTTGCTTCTGAAATGGCAGGAAGAAACTTTCGCCTGGTTATGACCATTGTCAATCGCTCTACCGCAAGGCAGGCGAATATTACTACCAGCCCTAACCCGCCCGTGGCAACAAGAAGTGGCACCGTGACGTTGCCTCCTTCTCCCCAGACAACCTACCGTCCCCAGCCGTTGACATTGTCCACTGGGGAGCTCGGGGAAATTGCGTCTGTCTATCGCACCGCTTCAACGGACGTAGGTTCTCTCTTTTTTACCGCCTTCGCACGCAACAACACTGGCCGTGCAACATCCGCAACCGCTTCCTCCAACACATTGGTCGTAAGCCAGTTTATCGCAGACATCGCCGTCTCTCCCCCGTGCGCGTATGACGCCCAAAACGTTACGGTCCTCCTGCGCCTGACCAATGGATACCCCTACAATATAGTCAATATCACACCGAGCCTCTCCTCTTCCGCAGGGGCGCCTATTCGGTACCAATCGGGGCCAACCCCTTCTCGCATCAATGAACTTAATGCCGGGGGAAGTGGGACATTTACCTGGGGCTATCAGATCAACGGCGGCAATCCTGGAGACACCTTTACATTCACCGGGTCTGCAACCGGCACGGGAGAGACCGATGGAAATCCCTCGCGCACCACCCCCGATGTAACCTCCCTTCCGTCAAAAAAGGGGGGCAACTTTCCAACCGTTCGCCCCCTTACGACCTACGCCTCAAGTACCAACCAGGAGTTGACATGGTCCCTCACCAATGAGAATGGCTGCGCGCCGATTAGAAGCGTCTCGATTCTGGTCCCATCGGGTTGGTTATGGGGAAGAGATTCCTATTCTCTGGTGGAACAGATCTCTCCTCCGAACCCCGATTCCGTGCCGACCGAGTCGTGGGTGGTATCCGGCAGTAACCCCGTTGTCTTTACCGCGCCCGGTGGAAGAGAACTTCAGATAGGGCAATCGGCCAGTTTCAGCCTTGTATTCTCCAAAACGCCAACCGCCGCGGGGAGTTACCTTTTTGATCTAACGATGGCCGATACAAACGGCGCTTCAGAAATAAAACGGACGGCGGTCATCGTTCATCCGTTTAACACCGGTGGAGGCAATGCAGCCGACACAGAGATTTTCAGAGAGGATTTTAAGTAAATAGTATGGAAATAGATGATCAGGAATGTTAAAGTGGGGGCCAGTGTGCGTATTATATGGACCCTAACTGAATGAAATGGCGCTTATTTTCTTCTAAAAAGTCTTTTTGGGGGATTGATGTTGGAGCAAGCTCCGTAAAGACAGTTCGTTTTTTGAGAACAGGACGGGGCTTCCGCCTGCTCGATGTCGGATTAAAGGAAGTTCCGATAGAGAAAGAGCTCAATCAAGCAAAGATCATCGCAGCGTTAGCAGAATTAATCCCCGTTCCAAAAAAGGAAAAGGCGGTTATCAGTTTTTCCAGCCTGGCCCCCTTGATCCGATCGGTTAGCCTCCCTATTATGCCAAAAAAGGAGATGGCCGAAGCGGTAAAATGGGAGGCCAAAAAGCTCGTCTCCATCGCCCCCGAAGATATCGTCCTTGATTATATTACGGTTAGCAACCCGAAAAAGGGCGAGGCAAAACAATGCCAGATCGCGTTGGTGGTCGGCGAAAAAAACCGCTTAAAAGAACAATGGTCCGTCATGAAGAAAGCGGGGATCACCCTTTCAGCGATTGATGTGACCCCGTTTTCCCTGCTGAACGCCATTCGGGTGAACCGACCGGACGACCTGTCCGGCAGTTGTCTCTATCTCGATATCGGCGCGATAAAGACTGACGTGACGTTTGTGAGAGATGGCTGCTTCCGATTAACCCGACGCCTGGAAATGGGGGGGGAGCAGATGACCCGGAAGATAGAGAAGAAGCTGAACCTCTCTTACGATGAGGCTGAAAAGGCCAAGCGGAAGCAAGGCCTAACCGGGGATGGCATGACGCAGGCGGCGTTAAAAAACGAGTTGAATCGGTTTATTACAGAGGTGCAGCGCTCCATTGACTACTACCGTTCCAACTTTGAGGAGCAACATTTAAAAAAGGTGGTGGTGATGGGAGGGGGGGGGCTTTTCCCAGGTTTTCTGGAGTATGTTTCCTCCTATTTTGATTCGCCGGTGGAGTTTGACAATCCCTTCTCGAACATCGTTTTAGACGAGTCCCAGAAGGGGTTCTTGCCCGCTGCCTCCCGTTTTTCTTCTGTGGTAGGATTGGCGCTAAGATCGACGATATAGGCGTTGCGGTGCTGATGGAACAGTGTATCAAAGGGCAGATCAACCTCTTCCAACCCGACATCCTGGAAGGGAATGTAGTGGCGGCCAGTCTATTTCGGAGGCTGCTTCCCCCCGCTTCTGTGTTGTTATTCCTGTCGGTTTTAGTCGGTTTCTATGTAAAAGATGAAAAGGCCCTCTCCTCGCTTCGGGAGGAGATTGACAAGATTGAAAAAGAGCGAGACGAAATACTCGCAAAAATAGAGGACTACCGCAAGGGAGGAGCCGCGACCCAAACGGCGCCCCAGGTGAAGGCGATTGATCAAAAACTGCGCGAGTTAATTGAAAAAGAGAAGGTGGCCTGGTCGTATGTCTTACAGGAAGTGAGCCTCGTGGTCCCGGAAGGTGCCTGGCTAACCCGCTTTGAAACCAATCCGAATGAGGGGATCCGTTTCGAAGGCTTTGCATCCTCTTATTCCAAAATGGGCGATTTGATTTCCTTATTGGAATCATCCAAGGTTTTTGATAATGTCTTGCTCGATTATTCGCGGGTGCATACAGAGAGAAAATACGTTGAGTTCGGGATCCAGGTTCGTCTAACGACAAGGCCCCCGGTTCCTAAGGAGACGGGATGAACGTATTAAACTTCCTTCAATGGTCTAAACGTTCAGGACGCGAGAAAATATTGATTGCCCTGGTCGCAGGGTTGATCCTCTATGCCCCTGTTCTCTTCTTTTTCAAACCGAGGCTCATCGAACGCAAATATCTTGATGCCGAGAGAATCCGTCTGCAAGAAGAGATGACGGCGCTAACGGCATCCCTTCAGGTAATTATTCCAAAAGTAACTGTTCCTGAAATAGTACCCACGCCGCCGACTCAAACGGGGTCTTCCAGAAAAGAAGGCGCCCTGACATCCCATACCCTTGCGCTCGCCGATTTAATTGACATGGATGTTTCTTTGTCCACCATTTTGGGGGAGATCGGAAATCAGGCACGGCTGCAAGGGGTGAACGTGATTGAGGTGGGGCAGGGGGATGCCGAAAAAAAGGATGCGTATGAGATCATCCCGATCCAGGTAAAAGTGCGCGCCCGATTTAGGAACCTTGAGGCGTATGTCGCATCTTTGGAGGCGCTTCCCCGCCCGATGGTGGTGGACCGTCTTAAAATCGAGGCGACGGAAGATATATCCCCGGATGTGGTCATGGACCTCTCGTTGCGTGTCTACAAAAAAGGGGGCGTATGATAAAATGGGCCATTCTTCTCATGCTTCTCGCGTTTTCTCCTTTTCTGATTTTTGACCTGGAGGCCGCCGGGGAAAATCTTTCTCTCTCTGAAATGAACAAGCCTTTTGTAGAGCAGAAGAGAGGCGCTTCTCCACGCTGGGGGCGGGACCCCTTTGCCATTCCGATCCGTCCTTTACGATCGGATACCGTGGGTGTGGACAAAGAGGCGAGCAAAGATGCGAGCAAGGAAGAGAGCAAGAGCGGGAAAGCGGTTTCCTTAAGCGCGATTATATATAAAGGGGGCGAGGGCGCGGCCATCATTAATGGTCGTATTGTCCGAAAAGGGGATATCGTGGAAGGGATGGAAGTGCTACAGGTTCTTTTGGACCGGGTTGTTTTGAAAGAGGGTTCACGCGTGGTGGAGCTTAGAGTGGATCGGTTCCTGCCGAAATCACCGTAGCGGTTATTGGAGGATTGCGAATGAAACTCGCCCTAAAGGCAAGGTGGATATATCTCTGTCTGACCCTTTTACCAGGCGCCTATTTTGGCGTCGGTTTGGCTGTCGCCAAGCCCGACGCCAACCGATCGACCTTTGCGGTGCAAAAGGAGTCGTCCCGGTTTTCCATGGAATTCAAAAACGCGGAGTTGAAAGATGTCCTCCGTATCCTTGGACAGGAAAATAATGTGAATATCATCGTCAGCGACGATATCACCGGAAAGCTGACGCTCAATTTTCGGGATGTGACGTTTGAAGAGGCCTTGGACGCTATCCTAAAATCAAACAATCTCATCTCTTTTAAAGAAGGATCGATTATCCGCGTCATGAAATCTCCCTTTGGCGAAGGGGAAGGGGATCTGGCCACAAAGATTATCCCGATTCATTACGCCACCGTTAAAGAGACGCAAGAGAGCATCAAAGGACTCCTCACTAAGAAGGGGAGCATCACGGTAGATGTCCGGACCAATGCGTTGATCATTCGTGATTACCCTTCGAACGTCGGTAAGATTTCGGATGTGGTGAAAGAGCTGGATAGCAAGACGCCGCAGGTGATGATCGAGACGCGGATTGTGGAAGTCAACTCCGATTTCACGCGCGATCTGGGTGTCCAGTGGGGAGGAAGGGTGTATGACCCCGGCTCAAAAGGGGTTTTCCAGGTAACAGGAACTTCTCTGACGGGAGGAGCGGGCCTTTCTGGAAACAACTTTCTGGTCAACCTTCCGGCGGCGGTGAAAGCGGGGGCGGGCGGCGCCATCGGCTTTTCCCTCGGCAATCTGGGGTCTACCCAGCAACTCGACTTGCAGCTCTCCGCGATGGAAGACACTGGCCGGGGGAAAATCCTGTCAAGCCCCCGCATCTTAACGATGAATAACAAAGAGGCGATGATATCAAGCGGGACAGAAATCCTCATTCCGGTCACCTCCACCGTCGGGGGAAGCGCTGCGACCACGGGTGTGACCACGATCAACGCAAAACTGGAATTGAGGGTCACCCCGCAGATTACTCCGGATGATCAAATTTTAATGCATGTGAAAACCGACAAAAAAGATCCCGACTTTGGCAAGCAGGTTCAGGGGATTCCACCGTTGTTGACACAAACGGCGGAGACCTACTTATTGGTGGGCAATAATGAAACGGTGGCCATCGGAGGCATTTACACGCGGAACGAATCTCAAAGTGAGAGAAAGATCCCGTGGCTTTGGAGGCTGCCTCTCCTCGGCTGGCTCTTTAGAGGGGAGAGCCAGAAAGATGTCCAGACGGAACTTCTGATCTTCATTACCCCTTCCATTTATAGAGGTTCTCTTCCGGATTCCGCTGAAGGGGGGAAACCGCTGGAGGGGATTCCCAGCAAGCTTAAGGAAAACGCGGTGCAGGCCCCTCCCATACAAGAAGAAATCCAAACATCTCCCGTGCAACCCAAGGCGCAGGGGCCGCCCATCCAAGAAGAGGATCATACCGGTGTGAAAGATTTAAAAAAGGAAGAGGAGCGGTCTCCGTACGTCAATCCGCCTAACGATTGAACCTATCAAAAGAAAGAGCGTAATGGATGAGATCGTGGTCTTGATGACCACCCCCTCTCGGGAAGAAGGGGAGAAGATTGCCTATCTCCTGGTTGAAAGCCGTCTGGCGGCCTGCGTCAATATCGTCCCCGGCGCAACCTCCATCTTCGCGTGGGAAGGGCGCATCTCTTGCGAACAAGAGACGCTCATGATCGTAAAGACAAGACGAGAACTGTTTGAGCGGCTGGCGGAGACGGTCAAGAAACACCATTCTTACTCCGTGCCCGAGATGATCGCGCTGCCGATTGTCTGCGGGTCGCAAGCGTATCTTGCCTGGCTTTACAACAACACGAGTTAAACTTAGACTCTGTGTCTAAAAGATATACGTTTCTTGGGTAGATAATATAGCGAAACGGCCCAGCGCACACAGCGCGCGAGAAGGGGAGGTTCCATTACCCCCCCCCCCCCCCCCCCGGCCACGGGGGGGGGGGGGGGGGGGGGGGGGGTGGTAACCACCAGTGGGGGGAC
>CAYJWQ010000013.1:0-12776 GCA_964373895.1 uncultured Nitrospirota bacterium | reverse complement strand
TTATGGTAACCGGCCCTGCGCTCAGTGCGCGCGTCATGGGGAGGTTCATTTACCCCCCCCCCACGCCCCTTTTTCCGGGGGGGGGGAGGGGGGGGAGGGGGCTTAGCTAAGCCCCTTTGCGGCTTCGCCGCATTAGTTGACAAGGAGGAGATTATGGGAGGGGGGGGAGGCGAGCAAGATATCACATCTGTCTTAAAGGAGCGCCGTCTTTTTAAACCGACGGAGGCGTTTAGCAGGCAGGCCCATATTCAGGGGAGGGCGGCCTATGATCGTCTCGTAAAAAAGGGGGAGAAGGATCCGGAGGCGTTCTGGGGCGGCCTGGCCCAGGAGCTTGCTTGGTTTAAGACTTGGAAGAAGGTGGTGGACTGGAGGCCTCCTTTTGCCAGGTGGTTTGTCGGCGGCAAGATCAATGTCGCGTATAACTGTATCGACCGGCATCTGGATGGGTGGAGAAAGAACAAGGCTGCCATTATCTGGGAGGGAGAGCCGGGCGATTCGAGGGTCCTGACCTATCAGGACCTGCATCGAGAGGTTTGCAAGTTTGCCAATGTCCTCAAGGAGTTAGGGGTAACCAGGGGGGACCGTGTGGCGATTTATATGCCGATGGTTCCCGAGCTTCCGATTGCCATGCTGGCCTGCGCCCGAATTGGGGCGATCCACTCGATTATCTTCGGCGGATTTTCGGCAAGCGCCCTGCGAGATCGCATCAATGATGCGACGGCCAAGCTGGTGGTGACCGCCGACGGCGGTTATCGAAAAGGGGAGGTGGTGACACTAAAAGAGAATGTCGACGAGGCGCTGAAAGAGGCGCAGGGCGTCGAGAAGGTGGTGGTGGTTCGGCGGGCGCAGACCCCTGTTTCGATGTGCGAGGGGAGAGATTTTTGGTGGCACAACGTAATGAAGACCGCCTCCGATCAGTGCAAGGCCGCGCCGCTTTCCGCCGAACATCCCCTTTTTATCCTTTATACGAGCGGGACCACCGGAAAGCCGAAAGGGGTCGTGCATACAACTGCGGGATATCTCCTGGGGACAACGATTACCGCGCGATGGATTTTTGATCTGAAAGAAACGGACACCTACTGGTGCACCGCCGACATCGGATGGGTCACCGGCCACTCCTATATTGTTTACGGCATTCTTTCAAACGGCGCCACCACCGTCATGTATGAAGGGTCCCCCGTCTATCCAAAACCGGACCGTCTCTGGGAGATCGTGGATAAGTATCGTGTGAATGTCTTTTATACCGCTCCGACGGCGATTCGGGCCTTGATTAAAATGGGAGAAGCGTGGCCCAGGCGACATGACCTATCCAGCCTTCGTCTTTTAGGAACGGTGGGAGAGCCGATCAATCCGGAGGCATGGATGTGGTATCACCGTGTCATCGGAAAAGGGCGCTGTCCGATTGTCGATACCTGGTGGCAGACCGAGACGGGGGCGATCATGATTACCCCCCTTCCCGGGGCCATTGCCACCAAACCGGGTTCAGCGACCCTCCCTTTCCCCGGTATTTCTGCCGATGTTGTGAACCGCGAGGGGAAATCGGTCCCTCCCAATGTGGGGGGGTATCTGGTGATCAAACGCCCCTGGCCGTCCATGCTTAGAGGCGTTTGGGGCGACCCGGAGAGATATAAAAAGCAATATTGGTCCGATATCCCCGGGGTCTATTTTACCGGAGATGGCGCCCGGCGCGATAAGGATGGCTATTTTTGGATCATGGGCCGCGTGGATGATGTCATAAATGTGGCAGGCCATCGTTTAGGGACGATGGAGATAGAATCTGCGCTGGTTTCCCATCCTGCGGTGGCGGAGGCTGCCGTGGTTGGAAGGCCCGATGATATCAAAGGGACGGCGATTTCAGCTTTTGTGACTTTAGAGTTGGGAAATGCCCCGGGAGAAATGCTGAAAGAGGCGCTCCGTGCCCATGTGGTGGCCGAAATCGGCGCGATTGCGCGTCCGGATGATATACGTTTTACTGAAAATCTTCCCAAGACGCGCTCCGGTAAAATCATGCGAAGGCTCCTTCGAGATATCGCTGCGGGTCGTGAAACATTGGGAGACACAACGACGTTGGAAGATTACGGCGTGTTGGCAAAGTTGCGTCAAGAAGAAGACTGATCTGCCGCCGTTAAAGTTTCTGTTTAGGATATCTCTTTGGAAGATCGAAGGACGTTTTTAATGCTCATCCTCCCCCGCCTTTTTGGATGGGGGGCAACCCTTTCTCTCGGCGCAAGATTTGCCGAATCTTCCCTTGCGGCAGAAGGGGAGCGTTCTATCCCCCTCGATGATCCCAAGTATGCCGATTTGCTTAAAGAGCTTGTCCAGACATATCAATTTAATCTTGCCGACCTTCGAGTCCTTTTTTCAAAGGTTGAACTGGCTCCGGCGGTGATTGAGAAGTTTGAGCGTCCAGCAGAACGCCTCCCCTTTTACGAGTATCGTAGAAAATTTATTACGGATGAGCTGATTCTCCGTGGTCAAGACTACCTTAAGGAAAACTTAAAGCCGTTGATGGCCATTGAAGAGGCGTTTGGTGTACCCAAAGAGATCATCTTGGGAATTTTGGGAGTCGAAACAAAGTTTGGCCAAAAGGGAATAGAAAAATATCAGGTTTTCAACGTCCTCAACACCGCTTACGCCCGTTATCCCAGGCGGGAGGGGTTCTATCGTCAAGAGATTATTGAATATCTTCTCCTTTGCAGAGAAGAGGGGATTGATCCTTTTGCCGTCAATGGCTCTTATGCGGGGGCGTTTGGCGTTCCCCAGTTTATGCCCTCTTCCTTCCGGAAATATGCCGTTGACTACGATCGGGATGGGAGGCGGGATATTTGGGATTCCAAATGGGATATTTTTGCGAGTGTGGCCAACTACCTTAAAGCCTTTGGATGGAAGTGGGACGGATTAATCCGCCTTCCGACGCGCATCTTGCACGATTCGGCCGCGTTAAGAAAACAGGTTGGGATGGGGATTCGCAAGACCCTGTCGGTTTCTGCGGCGGCAAGATTAGGCGTCCAGATTCCCCGACCCTCAAGAAGCGAGGACGAAGTTTCGTTGGCCTTCTACCAACCCCAGGAAGGGAAGGAGGCATTGATTGCCCTTTTTGAAAATTTCAGGGTCATTACGCGGTATAATTTTTCGCTCAATTACGGATTGGTTGTAACCGACTTATCTGAAATCCTTGCCCATGAGGCTCTGTGACACGAAGAACGGCCTCCCCTTCGTTGAATTTTAGGTATCTATTTGTTATCTTGTCCCTCGATGATGCGATGGGATTGCCTGGGCAGGGATAAACCGTTTCCTCTGTTTGCCCTCACCCTTCTTTTCGTTGTCTGCTCTTCCTCCCCGCTGATGGCCGCCGACACGCTCTTTCTGTCGCTTCAGGAAATGGTTGAAATGTCCGTCAAGAACAGTGTCGACCTTGAAATCGAAAGAGAAAATTTAAATTTACGGGGGGCGGATATTCAACGGGAAAGGGCAGGTTTTGACCCCTCCTTCTATCTTGATGCGCGGACAGACCGCGCCGTGCGTGGATCAACCTCCCTCATTGAAGCGGGGGTGACCAGCGGGGCGAATTTAATCATCAACGAAAATCAAAAGATCAGCACGGGGCTAAAACAGCGGTTCGGCTGGGGAGGGAATTACGAGTTATCCGTGGGAGAGGTGCGTTCTCTCTCTACGCTCCAGTCGGTCAATCCCACTTTTCATGCCAACACGATCATCACCGTCACACAGCCCCTCCTGAAAGGGTTTGGGCGTGAGGTGGCTCAAGGCCCTCTTCATGTGGCGAGAAACCAATTTTGGATGGCGCAAATCGGGCTGCGCTCTCTGGTGATGGGGATTATTCAGGAGGCGAGCGACGCTTACTGGGACATGGTCTTCGGCCTGGAGAATCTCGCTATTCAGCAGCAGGCGCTTAAATCGGCACAGCAACTCTTGGAGGTGAACCGGAAAAAGGTGGTGTTAGGGCTGTTGGCCCCGATTGAAATTTTGGTGGCGGAATTCGGGGTCGCCTCACGTCAAGAGGAGGTGATTGTGGCACAAAAAGGGGTTGAGGATGCCGAAGATCATCTGAAACGCCTTCTTAATCTAACAGACAAAACGATTCACCCAAAAGACCGGCCGATAGAGATCCCCATCAACATGGAGGAGGAGACCCTCGTTTCTCTGGCGATGACGCAGCGTCCAGAGATCGAGCAGAACCGGCTTGAGCTTCAAAACAGAGAGCTGCTGCGCCGTATGGCAGACAACCAACGCTCTCTTTCACTCGACCTTGTGGGGAGTGTGGGGAGAAACGGTCTTGGGAAGAATCGTCATGATGAGCTCGATCGAATTTTATCGGGAGATCTGTATCAGTGGGAAGCGGGCATCGTCTTAAGCTACCCTATTGGAAATCGGGCCGCTCTGGCCCATCTTAAGAGAGAGGAGTCGGAGTTGAACAAAGTCCGGCTGGCCCAAAAAAAGATGACGCAGCAGATTACGCAGGAGACAAAAGAAGGGTTGCGGAGGGTGAAGACCGATTTTCAGAGAATTGCGACCACGCGGGGCGCCCGTCTCCTTTCGGAAAGGAAGCTGGTAGCCGGAATGGAACGCTTTCAACTTGGACTCATCAGCAGCCATGACCTGCTCGAATTCCAGGATGAGTTGGCAAGCGTGAAGGGGAAAGAACTTAAGGCGATGATTGATTATAATAAGTCGCTGGTCCGTCTGAACAGGATTACGGGAACCCTGCTTCATCTCTATCCGATGGAAGGGGCGGTCAACCATTAAGGCGAGAAGAGGATGAGATTGCGCAAAAGTATATTCCTTGTTTTTGGTTTTATCCTGGTGGTTGCCATCGTTGCGTATGTGGTTCGTGGAAAGCGCCCTCTTTCAGCCAATGAGGAAGAGGTGGTGCTTGTGAAGCGGGGCGATGTGATCTTGAAGGCGACGGAGACCGGTTCGTTGGAACCGGCGAATACCGTGGAGATCAAGTCGGAGCAGTCAGGAGAGGTGAAGCGGCTGCTGGTGCGGGCAGGGGACGCCGTCAAAACAGGACAACCTCTTGCGGCGATTCAACAGGAATCAAATCAGGCGAAACGGGTTGCGGAGGCCCGGGCCGCTATTGAGGAGGAGCGTCTCGATTGGGAGGAGGCCCAGCGGAAACATGAACGCGTCGCGGAGCTTTTTGAAAAAGGGTTCGTTGCCCGGAAGGAGATGGAGGAGACTGAAAAGGATAAAAGCAACGCAAAGATAAAATATGATCTTGCCAGGCGGCAGCTCCTTTTGACTCTGGGGGGAAATCAGGCCCTTTACGAAAAATACCTGAAACGCGACCTGACCGATCAGACGGCCGACGAATTTACGATCTATGCCCCTCTTTCCGGCACGGTGATCGAAATAGAAGTGGCGGAGGGAGAGATTGTCTCCTCCGGAACATCAACGGTCACCGGCGGCACCACGCTGATGCGCATTGCCGATCTATCCCGGATGTGGGTGAAGACGAAGATAAACGAAGTGAATATTAGCCAGGTGCGGGAAGGACAACCGGTCGAGGTCAGGTTGGATGCCATTTTAGGCCATCTCTATCAGGGGAAGGTTGTTAAAATCTCTCGGAAAGGGGAAAAGGTGAACAATGTGGTCACCTATGAAGTGACCATCGGTCTGCTCGATTCCGACCCGCGGCTGATGCCATCGATGACCGCCAATGTCGACATCATTACCCGTGTTGCGCGAAATGTCCTCTATCTCCCTCTGATTGCAATTGTTCAGGAGGGGGGATCCGATGCCGTCACCGTACGATTGTCGGGCGGCGAGATTGTAACCAAGCCGATCAAAGTGGCTTTTAAGAACGAGACGGTGGCGGTGGCGGATGATGGAATTCATGAGGGAGACCAGCTATTACTCCCAAAAGGAGATCGCAAAGAGAACAGTAGATAGTTATTCTCATGCGGCAACGCGCCCCAACGGGGGCTTTCTCCCTCCAACCAGAAAAGCCGAATTGGCGCCTTCTTGGCCTCCATTAGGGGGCGCAACTATCCGCTCGCTGGTTCAATGATTGGCTCACATACCAAAGAGGGGGAACAACCGTCATTGACCTTCAGCGTTCCCACGGTGTCAAGTGTGGATAATGGTTATTCCAGTAAAATTACGTGTGATCCCAACGATTCATGCGTTATCTCAAACTTCTGCGCAAATTGCGTGACAGCGACACACAACGGCGCTAAATTATTTTGATGTTAGTTGAGTTTAAGGAGGTCAGCAAGGTTTATCAGATGGGCGAGGTGGCGGTCTCTGCCCTGGATCGGGTCAGCCTGTCAATCGAACGGGGAGAATTTGTGGCCATTGTGGGACCGTCAGGCAGCGGAAAGACAAGCATGCTGGATATATTAGGTTGTCTGTCCCGTCCCACTTCCGGCGATTATTTCTTTAATGGAGAGGCGGTTCAGCGTTTACACGATGGCGATCTTGCCAGGGTGAGAAACGAGAAGATCGGTTTTATCTTTCAAACCTTCCACCTCTTGGGACGGCAGACGGCCCTCGAAAATGTGGCGCTTCCCCTTTTTTATCGGGGTCTTTCTAAAGAGGCGCGATTTGACCGCGCCCGCGAGGCCCTGGGCAAAGTGGGCCTTTCAGATAGAATCGGCCACCGTCCCAACCAGCTTTCAGGAGGCCAGCAGCAGCGTGTGGCAGTCGCCCGCGCGCTTGTGAATGATCCCGATATTATTTTAGCCGATGAACCGACCGGAAATTTAGACTCTAAATCTGGCAGCGAAATTATTGATCTCCTTATTCAACTGAACAGGGCCGGTCATACCATTGTTTTGGTGACACATGACCTTGTGACGGCATCTCTTGCCCATCGGACGATTTCCCTCAAAGACGGCCAGATCGTAGGAGATGCCCGGCAAAATTGATTCTTTCAATCAAGCCGCTTGCTGGCATGTCTTTGGGGCCCTGATGATCGGTTTATTGTTGGATGGGTCTGCCGACGGGCCTCCCCCCAATCGAACCCCATGATATACCCACCATGCCCTCAAGTCACTCATCCCATCGTCTTGCATATTTTCTTAAGCAGTCGATCGGCGCTGTCCTTATGCCTTTCCGTATCAAGATGGCGCGCTCTCATTAACTGATAAAGGGCGTCATGGACAAGGGAGCCTCTCATAAAGTTGAGAGTGTCAATGGTCGGTCCGGATGGTCCATCCCATGCGTAGCCCTTCTTTATCGTTAATTGCCCTTCCAGGGTTAAGAACAGATAGTCTGTATCGATGGGCGAATCCGGTCTAATGCGAATATCAATCACATAGTCTTCTTTAAGCTGGTATTTGTAACCATCTTTGTATGCGATGCATTCCCTCTCCGTCACTACCCTTCTCCAATGTCTCCTCTCTTATGGATGTCATAGGAGGCCACGGCAGGCGGTCATGAATGGCTTCAAAGCCTGCTAATACGCATTTTTGTTTACAAACCCCTTCCAGAGGGTCAGACACATGATCTTGATATCAAGCCAAATAGACCAATTTTTAATATACTCGATGTCGCACTTGATTCGTTCTTCAAGGGAGGTATCTCCCCGCCAACCGTTGATCTGTGCCCATCCGGTAATGCCGGCCTTGATCTTATGACGAAGCATATATTTGGGTACTGTTTGCCTGAATTTCTCGACAAATTCCGGCCGTTCCGGCCTGGGTCCTACGATGCTCATTTCTCCTTTTAGAACGTTTAAGAACTGAGGGAGTTCATCAATGCTTGTCGCACGCAGAAAAGTACCGAGTCGGGTTCTGCGGGAATCACTCTTTGGTGTCCATGCCACGCCCGTCTCGGTTTCCGCGTCTTCCCGCATGGTGCGAAATTTGAGGATGTAAAAGACACGGCCATCGTATCCCATCCGCTTTTGGCGATAAATCACCGGTCCGGGAGAGGTCACTTTAATGAGCACCGAAATCAGGAGGATGGCAGGACAGGTCAAGACCAATACGATCAGAGAAAAGATCACATCGGTTGCCCGTTTTAGAATGCCACTCCAGCCATAAAGCGGTGTGGCCTGAAGGGTGACAATGGGCAATCCATCAAATAATTCGGCCTCTCCTTGAATGGTGATAAATTGAAGAAGGTCAGGCACAATGCGAACATCCACTGTCTGCCCCTGTAGAAAAGAGAGTATCTTTTCTGCATCCGGATAGGAATCGTGCGGAAGCGCAAGGAAGATTTGATCCAGTGCGTGAACTGCCAATATATTGGGAAGGTTGTCATACGTTCCCAATATATTGATACCCTGTATATCCTTGCCAACTTTTTCGCTTCGCCTAGATAGAAACCCAATGACCCGAATCCCCAATTCCCGGTGACGGTGTAGTTTTTGTGCAAGTTCTTGCCCTAATTGGCCCGCCCCCACAATAAGGACAGATCGCAAATTATATCCCCTGCGCCTGAAAAACCGCATGACCTCCCGAAAACACAACCGGTTCATCGTTACCAAGAAGATACTGATCCCGAAAAAGAGAATAAACACCACGCGGGAGTACTCAAATTGCCGCAAGAAAAACGTGAGCGAAACAACCACCAGCGTTGCAAGTGTGCAGGCCTTGGTAATGTCCCAAATTTCTGCAAGATGGGTAGAGATTCGCCTGGGGCGATACAAGTTAAATGCCTTAAAGACAATTCCCCATACCACCAGAACGGCTGGTA
Organism: uncultured Nitrospirota bacterium; assembly: GCA_964373895.1. Lineage (GTDB taxonomy): Bacteria > Nitrospirota > Nitrospiria > SBBL01 > SBBT01 > SBBT01. Next base: position 4,112 of record CAYJWQ010000013.1, on the reverse strand, counting down.
AAAGAGTCAGATAGGGCCTTAAAGAGGGGATCCCCTTGGTAACGGGGATAAGCGTAGTGTAAAAACGAATCCCATACGCCAAAAGCCATGCCATTGAAATCAGCGCAAGGTCAATCATTAATAACAGAGACCGGAAGAACTCGCTGTGCTTTTTAAGCATGATCCCTTTCCTGAAACGCTTGGTATGTTGTGTCAATAGATGCGCGGATCTGATCTTTAAAGCGCGCCTTATCAAACGGTTTGACATGTTCACGAATTCTGATGGGATCAAATTGATACTGATGGCGTTCAAAGAGCCTGACCGCTTCCATCAACGACTCTGGTGTTTGATCGTAAAAAAATAGACCGGTCGGAGAGGTGTCATCTTTGCGAGAACCTTCCGCGCAGCCGGAAGCTGTATTGAGTGGGATGACCGTTTCTGTCACCCCTCCCCTCCCATAAGCAATCACTGGTTTTCCGCAGGCCATTGCCTCCAGGGGGACGATGCCAAAATCTTCCTCCCCAGGAAATATCAGTGCCCGACAAGCCGAATAAAACTTGGTCACTTCCGCATCGTCGCGGTACCCTAAAAATTCAATCAAGGGGCTGGACATTTCTCGAAGCCGCCTCTCTTCCGGACCCGCGCCAATAATCTTTAAAGGCAACCGTAATTGGTTAAAAGCGGCGATTGCCATATCCACCTGTTTATAGGGAACAAAGGCGGTAACCATCAGGTAAAACCCTGCCTCCCGTTGGGACAAAGAAAAGCGATAAAAATCTACCGGAGGATAGATAACCTCGGCCTGCCTGTTGTAAAACGTCAGTATACGCTTTGCAACATAGTGTGAATTGGTCAGGCAGGCATCAATATGATCATTGGAGGCAGCGTCCCAACGTTTCAACCACGGACGGAAAATCCGCATCCCCTGCCGAACGAGTAAATTTGCCCTCTTTTGTCCAAAATAGGCCTCATGCTGATCCCAGATATACCGCATAGGAGTATGAATATAGGCAATATGGCACGCCCCTTTCGGAACCCGGACCCCTTTGGCGACACAGTGACTCGAAGTTAAGATGAGATCATATCCTGATAGATTGAACGATTCAATAGCGCGTGGAAACAAGGGAAGATAGTAACGGTAGGCTTCTTTAGAAAATGGAAGGCGCTGGATGAAGCTCGTGTGAATCGGATGTTTCTCGATTGTGGGGGAAATAGCCCCCGGGCAATATAAAAGGGTATAAAGCGGGGCGTCTGGGAACAGCTCACAGAACACCTCCAGACATCGTTCTCCCCCCCGCATCCCCGTTAACCAATCATGGACGAGCGCAATCTTCATGAATTGAATTCAACCGTGTGCAATTTTAAAAACCGGCAGTACCGCCCTCATTGAAGCAGAAAAATAAATCCGTCCCATTTTTATATATCCCGCTAGGGCATAACCTCAATCCCTAAACGTCGTTGGCTTTCGTTGCCGCCATAGATCACACGGGGTAATTCCATTGCGGCATCGGCGATTTTCAACCACTTCTTAATCCCTGTAAAGTAATCTTGTCACCGTCTGCCCGGATTTGATCTCGATCGGGACGAGAGTATCGGCCGATGAGCTTTTCCCCGTTGTAATTCACAAGAATGACACTGATCATGGTTTTATTCAGGTTTACGCCCCACGATTAAGATTTCTTCGCCATCAAGACGACCTGAAAGATGCTTAGAGAAAAACTCCATCACGATAGAATTTCTGAATCCGGCACAGCGAGCGCAATCCCCGCTGCAAAGCCGAGATTCTTCAAACACTGACTTGGATTTTCATTGTTTTATACGTATAGGGAGAAGAAGCTGATCTGTCGGAATTAAATCTCATGTAAAGAAAGGCCTGGAATCCGGCGAAAATCGCGGAGGTTACGGGTGAACAGCGTGGTGCCCGTAAAGAGTGCCGTGGCGGCAACGACACTATCGGCGATGTTGACACGATAGTTGCGGCGAATGAGTCCTGCCGTGCGGGCAATGCGCGAGTCCACTGGGCTGGGATGACGGCTAAGGAGCCAATCATGGCTTCGATCTGTTCCGCTTCTTGATCCGTCAATTTAGGGAATCCGAACAGCTCGACCTCCGTAATGGCCGAGATGTAGACCGGAACATCTTGTTCGAAAACGTCTCGAAGAATAGAAACAGCTTGAGGATCGTCTTTCAGGAAGTAAATGATTGCATTGGTGTCGAGGGTGTACACAGACTATTTTTTCGGGGCAGGAAGCTTCCGTTCCCACTCTTTGCGCATCTTCTTCAGTTCTTTGGCGGGGTCGGGCTTCCGATGCTTCCACATGCCGCGGCTTTCTTCCCATACGGACAACCGTTCATGCGGTGTGATTAAAGGGTATTCAGGGGCTTTTTTTAGACTTGTTTCCATCGGCATGGCTCGTATTGCAATTCTTTTATTGTCTGCGAAAATCCTACACCGGATTGGGGTGAGTGTCAACTTTTTTCATTCCCGCAAGAGGGGACGCTCCCCGCCGCCCCGGCCCAACGCGAGTAGGGTAGAGTAGGAAACAGGCTTGCCTTATTCTCGCATAGGATCGCTTTATGCCGGCCTTGGAAAAGATGCCCCACCTTCCGGTATCGCTGGTTCCTGCGCCGGGTGTAACGGAATAGAAGATTTTGCATGATTTTGGACAACGGGGTCGGACCGACTTCGATCAGATGGTGGACATGGTTTCCCATCAGCACGTAGGCATACAGACGGCATCCATATCGCTGCTGAACCTCTTGGAGCAACTCCAGCTATCGCCGCCGGTCGGCGTCATCCGAAAAGATCCGTTGGCCTTGATTGCCCCGGCAGATCACAGGATAAAGAGCACCTGGAAAATAAACTCGCGGTTTTCGCACCATGCCACGATCATACGTCGGGAATCACCAAAAGTAAGGCATGCCTGACCCCATGCCCTGACTGACCCCATGATGACCCTGACCCATCAGCTACTATACGACGCGGTATTCGTCGCCACCGCGCAGTCGTCCGGTTGTGATCTCGTCACCGCCGACAAGAAGCTCTGCCAAAAGCTCCATTCTCTTTCCTTCGTCCGGTTTCTGGGAAGCATGGACTGACCCGTCTCGGACGCGACCGGATGAGATCTTCCGGCTGAATCCGTGCAGGAAAATTAGAGAGGAAAATCAGGGTCAGAGCTAAAATCGATGTACGCTAAATCGTTAATCATTGTACTCTGGCCCCAATTAGACTTTATGGATCGGCCAGCTTAACCATATCTCGCCAGGGCACAACCTCAATCCCTAAACGTCGTTGGCTTTCGTTGCCGCCATAGATCACACAGGGTGATTTCGTTGCAGCATCGGCGATTTTCAACCACTTCTCAATCCCCGTAAAGTAATCTTTTGTCACCGTCTGCCCGGATTTGATCTCGATCGGGACGAGAGCATCGGCCTTTTCAACGAGCAGATCGATCTCATTTCCCGTATTGTCCCTCCAGAAATAGAGGTTTGAAGCCAATCCGTCGTTATATCTTCCCTTTAACAACTCACTGACGACCAGGGATTCAAAGAGGAAACTCCGCATCGCATGGATGGACATCTGCCCGGCATTGTCGATCCCTAAAAGCCATGCCGCAAGCCCCGTATCGTAAAAGTAAAGCTTGGGAGTCTTGACCAGCCTCTTTCCAAAATTTTTGTGGTGGGGTTTGAGCAGGAACAGGATATAACTGGCCTCCAATACCGATAGCCACGCCCTTGCCGTGTTGTGGGTGATGCCGCAATCATTGGCCAGTCCCGAGAGGTTGATCATTTGCCCTGTCCGGGCCGCGCACATCCGAATAAACCTCTGAAAAACGCTTAGATCCCGCACATTCACCATCTGCCGCACGTCCCGCTCCAGATAGGTAAAAACATAATTGGCATGCCAACTCGAGGGTGAAAGCTTTCGGTCGTAAACCGGAGGATAGAACCCTTTCAAGAGCATATCGTCTAAACGTTTAGGCAGGATCCCGCTCTTGTTGAGTTCCTTTATGGAAAAAGGGAGCAGGTGCAATAGACCCACACGACCGGCCAGCGACTGGGTCACCCTGGCAATGAGTCCAAACTGCTGGGAGCCGGTCAAGACAAAAAGACCGGGCCGCCTGTCCCGATC